>CACXEL010000298.1 GCA_902766655.1 uncultured Lachnospiraceae bacterium
GCGGTTTCCAGGTATTCTCCCTGGCCGAGCTCAGGAAGATCAAGGAGGAAGGCGTGACCTTCCGCTCTCACATTGACGGGCACAAGATCTTCATGGGACCCGAGGAGAGCATGCAGATCCAGTCCAACCTGGCCTCCACCATCGCCATGGCCTTCGACGAGTGTCCCAACGCCCTGGCGGAGAGGGATTACGTGCGGACCTCCGTAGACCGGACCACCAGGTGGCTGGTGCGCTGTAAGAAGGAGATGGACAGGCTCAATTCCCTGGAGGACACCCTGAACCCGGACCAGATGCTCTTTGGCATCAACCAGGGCGCCATCTATGACGATATCCGCATTCAGCATGCGAAGGATATCGCTTCCCTGGACCTGCCCGGCTACGCCATCGGCGGTCTCGCGGTCGGTGAGACCCATGAGCAGATGTATCACGTTCTCGACGAAGTGGTCCCCCACCTGCCCCAGGACAAGCCCATCTACCTCATGGGCGTCGGCACGCCGGCCAACATCCTGGAGGGCGTGGAGCGCGGCGTCGATTTCTTCGACTGCGTCTATCCGAGCCGCAACGGCCGGCACGGGCATGTCTACACCAGCCACGGCAAGATGAACATGCTGAACGCCAGGTACGAGACCGACCCGAGACCGCTGGATGAGAAGTGTGACTGCCCGGTCTGCCGGAATTTCTCCAGGGCCTACATCCGTCACCTTCTGAAGGCCGGCGAGATGCTGGGCATGCGTCTTTGCGTCATGCACAACCTTTATTTCTATAATAATATGATGGAGGAGATCCGGAAGGCCCTGGATGAGGGCCGGTTCGCCGCCTACAAGAAGGACAAGCTGGCGGGCATGGAAGCGGGGGAGTGACCGTCTTCTCAGACCGCAGGCCGCTTCCCATAAAGTTCCTCCTCCGCGGGGATGCCGGGAGCCGGGCTTTTTACTCAGATTGCCGGCAGGGTCTTCATTTGTCTGCCAAAGACGGACAATTGGCCCAATGTTTCCGCCGTTTGCTCTTGCGAAACCCGGTCGGATTGTGTATGATGGGTAAAGCGAATTTTTCCAAATCGGAGGTTTTATTATGAACGCTATCGCACTCACCACAGCAGCTGCCGCGGGTCCTGCCAGCATGATCTCCATGGTCGTCTGGATCGTGGCCATGATCGCCATCTTCTACTTCATGCTGATCCGTCCCCAGAAGAATGAACAGAAGAGACGCACCGCCATGCTCAACGACATGGCAGTCGGCGACAGCATCGTCACCACCGGCGGTTTCTACGGCATCGTGCTTGACATCACCGAGGAGGACGTCATCGTCGAGTTCGGCAACAACAAGAACTGCCGTATTCCCATGAGAAAGTCTGCCATCGCCGAGGTCGAGAAGGCCGATTCCGCTTATAACGCCGAACCGTGACGGCAGGGGCTGCCCGGAGCCGGATTCCCTGAAAAATGAATACAGAGACTGTTCCGGAGGACAGTGCTCCCGTACGGGGCGCTGTCCTTTTTCTCTGCCATCAGACTGTTTTCCTTCCGCCGCATCCGCGTGATGGTAAATGCGAAGGAAGGCGTACCGAAGGAATGTGCCCGGGACATACCGCGAAAAGGGGATGACGCGGGGGCTCTTTCCTGCAATTAAAGATTGAAAAAGCAGGACGTATGCGCTAAAATGTCGATTTGAATATGACGGGGCAGCCCGGCTGCCGTGAGCAAAGAAGGAGCAGACAACACTATGTACACTTACAGATGCCTCAACAATATCTCCAAAATCGGACTTGACAAGTTCTCGGACGCTTACTCGGCCAGCGAGGACGGGAATGTGGACGCCATCCTGGTCCGCTCCGCCAACATGAAGGAAATGACTCTTTCTGAGTCGGTCAAGTGCATTGCCCGCGCCGGCGCCGGCGTCAACAATATTCCCGTGGAGCAGTGTGCGGAGCAGGGAATCGTTGTCTTCAATACCCCTGGCGCCAACGCCAACGGCGTCAAGGAGCTGGTCATCGCCGGCATGCTGCTGGCCTCCAGAGATATCGTGGGCGGCATCGAATGGCTTGAGAAGCAGGAGACCACGGAGGACCTGCCCAAGCGGGTAGAGAAGCAGAAGAAGCAGTTCGCCGGCCACGAAATCAGCGGCAAAAAGCTGGGCATCATCGGCCTGGGCGCCATCGGCGTCATGGTCGCCAACGCTGCCACCAGCCTCGGCATGGACGTCTACGGATACGATCCTTTCATCTCCGTGAACGCTGCCTGGAACCTCTCGAGGGCCATCCACCATGTGACGGACCTCTCCGACATCTACAGCCAGTGCGACTACATCACGATCCACGTTCCGCTTTCAAATGACACCCGCGGCATGATCGGCGCCGACGCCATCTCCCGCATGAAGGAAGGCGTGGTCGTCCTCAACTTCGCCCGTGACGGCCTGGTCGACGAGACCGCCATTGTCGCCGCTCTCGAGTCCGGCAAGGTCAGAAAATATGTGACGGACTTCATCACTCCGGCCATCGCCAAGGCGCCCAACACCCTGGTGACACCCCACCTGGGCGCTTCCACCGAGGAGTCCGAGGACAACTGCGCGGTCATGGCTGTCCAGTCCATCCGCGATTATCTGGAGAACGGCAATATCAGGAATTCCGTCAACTATCCGGCCTGCGACCTGGGCTCCTGCACCACGGTCGGCCGCCTGGCCATCAACCACCGCAATATCCCCAACATGATCGCCCAGTTCGCGGCGGTCCTGGCCGGGGACAACGTCAATATCGCCAACTTCAGCAACAAGAACCGCGGCGCCTACGCTTACAGCATTATCGACACAGATTCGGCTCTCACCGAGAAGGTGGCGGACGAGCTCAGGTCGATCGATGGTGTTCTCAAGGTCCGGATCGTCAAGTGAGTGTGATCGGATACTTTTTTTCCATCTTTGAGTCCATCAACTGAAAAATCTGGTATAATAAACCGGTATCCGCTGACCTGGTCTCCGGATACCGGTCTCGCGTTCAGGCTTCCTTTCACCGGCAGGTACGGGGAGCGGATGGCCGGACTCCGAACGGGATTGTATTTCCCGGAGGGAGAAGATCGCGCGAAGAGTGAATGCACAGCAAAGAGGAAAGGAGCGGACAATCGTGAGAATCGCCGACTATCTGGATCCTGTCAGAATAGAAAAAATCGTTCAATCCGTCGAATGCCATCCCAGGGAGGTCCTGGCTCCCAGGGTCACCAAGGACGGCCTCCTTCTGCAGGCCTATTTTCCCGGCCGGGACAAGGTCGAGGTCAGGGTGGCTTCCTCCAGGCGCCTGATCCCGATGGAGTATCAGGGCTGGGACGGCTATTATGCTGTCCTGCTTCCTTACTGGAAGCTGCAGCCCCATGTATTTGTGGCCGACGGCAGGGAATACGGGGATCCGTATGCTTTCGAAGGAATCATCTCGGCCGAGACCCGAAGCCGGTTCGGCAGCGGGATCTGCTATGACCTCTACAAACACCTGGGCGCCCATCCGGTGACCGTCGACAAGCAGAGCGGCGTTCATTTTGCCGTCTGGGCACCGAACGCGGTCCGCGTCAGCGTGGTCGGGGACTTCAACGACTGGGATGGCCGGCGCCACCCCATGGAACTGTGTGAGGAGTCGGGCATCTTTGAGCTGTTCATTCCGCTCCTGGGAGAGGATACCCGTTACCGCTATGAGATCAAGCTGGCGGATGGGCTGACCTACACGCGCCCGGATCCCTGCGGGAACTATTTCCTGGAAAATGCAGCCATGCCTGTTGTCTGCGCGCTGGGCTACCGCTGGCATGACAAGAGCTATATGGAAAAGCGCAGAAAGAAGCTTCCGGGCGAGGAGGCCACGGCAATCTATGAGTGCTCCCTGCCGGATACCGGCTTCGTCGCGCCGGGGCAGGAGAGGAGCTATCGCTCCATCGCGGATGCCCTGGTCCCCTACGTGAAGGAGAGGGGCTACACCCATATTCAGGTCCTTCCGGTCATGGAATATCCGGACAACCCTTACCATACCAGCGGCTACTATGCTCCTTCCTCCCGCCTGGGGACACCCCAGGACTTCAAGTATTTCGTGGACAGGGCCCACAAGGCCGGCCTCGGTGTGATCCTGACCTGGACGCCCGGGCAGTTCTCGGCGGACGACAGGTTCCTTGCTGCCTTTGACGGCACCTTCCTCTACGAGCACAAGGACCCACGGCAGGGCGTCCATCCCCTTTACGGGAACAGGCTTTTTAACTACGGCCGGCCGGAGGTCAGGAACTTCCTGATCGCCAATGCCATTTTCTGGATCCGCGAGTACCATGTGGACGGCCTCCACATGGACGGCTGCTCCACGATCCTCCGCCTGGATTTCGGCCGGGCCCGCGGCAGCTGGGTCCCCAACATATTCGGAGGAAATGACAACCTGGACGGCATCGAGTTCCTGAAGCACATGAACTCCGTGATCCATCGGGATTACCCGGACGTATTTCTCTCCCTGGAGGAGGATATCGACTACCCCATGACCACCGGTGCGGTGGAGGAGGGCGGTCTGGGCTTCCACTTCAAGTGGAACCTCCACTTCACCGACAATATGATCGATTTCCTCGGCAGGGACGAGCAGGGCCGGCAGGCGCGATACGACGTTCTGACCCACCCCATGCTCCACAACTATATGGACAGGCAGATGCTCTCCCTCTCCCGGGGACTCGGCTTCTTTGACGCCGGCCTTTTCCGCGGCAAGATCGCCGGAGAAGGATCAGCCTGCGAAGCGCTTCTCAGGGCGGCCTATACCTTCATGGTCTGTCATCCCGGCGCCAAGCTTTTCGCCGAGGGGGAGGATGAAGGCAGAGAGTTCGCGGATGCTCTTCTGGGGCTTCTGCGGTCGGAAAGGGCCCTTTCAGCCCTCGACTTCGAGGAGGCGGGCTTTTGCTGGATCAACAATATGGATGCGGCACATAACGTCATATCCTATCAGAGGCGGGACGACGCAGGGAACGAGCTCCTGATCGTATGCAATTTTTCCGATTATGCCCGGCCTTACTACGCCATCGGGGCGGAAGCTGGAGCGGTCTACACTGAGATCCTCAACACCGACGACGAGCGCTTCGGCGGAACGGGAGGCCGCAATTCCGGAGAAATGACTGCCGTGAGCGGCCCCGCGGATGGGAGGAACGGCCATCTGACCCTGTCCCTGGCAAGGCTCAGCGCCTGCGTGCTGAAGAGAAAGAGATAACTGCCGGGCCTGGCTAAATAATATGACATAAAGTATTACAACAGGTATTATTAAATGGATTATATTTCTGGAACTTTAGTCTCCACCACCGAGGAAATAGCCGATATGGCTGATCTGGCCACGCGGGCCCTTCCCGTGGCGGCCAGGTTCCTGGTCAACGCCACCCTGGCCTTCGTCTGCTACCTGATCGGCAGCAAGCTGATCGGCTGGGCTACCGGGCTCCTCAGGAAGGGGCTTCAGAAGAAAGGGGTGGAGGTCACTACGGGAGAGTACGTGGTCTCCGGTATCCAGATCCTGGCCAGGACGGTCCTCATTCTCGTGATCGTCGGGCAGCTGGGTCTTCAGCAGGGGACCATTGTCGCGGCTATAGGATCTCTGGGCGTCGGCATCGGCCTGGCCCTCCAGGGCGCCGCCACCAATCTTGCCGGCGGTATTCTCCTCCTGGTCCACAAGCCCTTCAAGGTCGGCGACTTTATTGTGGAGGTCAGCGAGGGAAATGAAGGCTTTGTCAAGGAAATCAGCCTCCTCTACACTACGCTCGTCTCCCTTGGCGGCAGGACCATCACTATTCCAAATCAGAAGCTGACGGACGCATCTGTCGTCAACATGACGGCATCCGGCTTCTGGATCCTCGATATCACTGTCGGCATCCACTATGACGACGATCTCCGCAGGGCCAAGGAGATCATGCTGGACGTGATCCGCAACGATCCCGCGGTCCTCCAGGATATGGATATCATGTGCGCGCTGACCTCCCTGGGCGAGCATTCCGTCGATCTGACGGTCCGTGCCTACACGGCCGTCTCTGACCACTTTACGGCGGACTGGCGGGTCCGGGAGAACATCAAGCTGGCCTTCGACGAGGCGGGCATCACCATCGCCTTCAACCAGCTGGATGTCCATCTGGACGCCCCTGCGCCGCTTCCCGCGGAGCGGGATTGAACGGCGCATGGATCTTTGGTCTGTCATTCCTCGCGGTGCCCGCGAAGGCAGGGCTGATCAGTGACGGCTTCATCGGCTCTTTGAGGGGAGAGTGCTATGAACGACATTAAAGAGCTTCGCAAGATCACCGCGATCCTTGGCTTCTTCGGCATCGCTTACATGGCCTTCGGGATCTTTATCTGCCTGGAGGCGGCCAGGATGCAGTTCTATTTCGGATATATCCTGGCAGCGGTGCCGGTCTTGCTGGGAATCATGGAGATCGTCATCTATTTTGCCGGGGACCGGATCAACGGGGCCCTGTCCATGGACTTCGCGCTGGGTGTCCTGCTCTTCATCCTGGCGGCCATGATCTACCGGTACCGGGTGTACCTGTATGCCAGGATGACACTGGTGATTGGATGGCTCATTCTCCTCAGTGCGGTCATCAAGCTCCAGAAAGCGGTGGATCTCAGGCGGGCGGATGCCAACCTCTGGCTCCTGGTCCTCGCGATGGTCTTCATTTCCCTCACGGGCGCCATCCTGCTGATCCTTCATCCGACCTTCATCACAAGGTACTCCCCCTTTATCTACGGCATTTTTCTGTGCGTGGACGGGGCGGAGACCCTCGGCACCTGCCCCTTGTTCGCGATCCGCTACTGGCGGATCATCCGGAAGAAAGAGGCGGGTTCCTTCGGGGCGCCGGCCGGCGCTGCACCGCAGAATGGGACCGGGACTGAGCTGTCCCCGCTCCCGCAGTCGGAACGGATCACGGGCAGTCTGCCCGAGAACGAGGAGCCGATTTCGACCACCAGCTTTTTCACCGATATGCATTTCTGAGGATCGGGTGAAGAGA
>CACXEL010000299.1 GCA_902766655.1 uncultured Lachnospiraceae bacterium
AGGCTGAAGCGCCGGACCATCAGCGTGTAGCGCTTCTTCAGCTTTTCATAGTCCTCCCGGAGGCGGTCCCGCCCATCCTGGCGTCCGTTCTGCGCAGGCGTTCCCTCTCCGGAAGCATTCTCTCCGCCGGTGCGGTCCGCTTCCTCAGGCCGGCCTTCCCCGGACCCGGTCCACTCCCGGTCTTTCTCAGATGTCTGATTCAATATCTTATCCTCTGTATCGCCCTGCCTTCCCCGGATGGGGGCCGCGGCGACCGTTCACTGTCACGATGTAAAAAGGACCGGGCGGCTTCGCAGGGCTGCCCGGCCCTTGTCTACGCGAAGGCTTCGAGCCAGGGCGTCTGCTTGTGCGCTATCTTATAGGCCGCCCCCAGCAGTGTCCTTCATTTGGCCAGCTGGACGCTGGAAATGTAGGCCTCCCCGTTGGATTTGGCTACCGTGACCTTGATATAGACGTCGAAGACGCCCGCTGTCAGCTTGCATTTCATGGACCTGGTCTTTCCGGGAAGCAGGTCGATCCTGATGGGCTCGACCTTCACCTGCCGTAAGACCTGTGTGAGCGTGGTGGATGTCTCCTCCGCCGCGTCGCCGAGGACACCGCCGGTGGCCTGGTCGATCATCGTGACCACCTTGTCGATATCATCATCGCTCAGAGAAGCCACAGTGATGACGGCCTTGACGGGCGTGCGGTAGGAAGGCGCCAGGCAGTCAGCCAGCTTGTAGAAATCCATCTCGTTGCAGCCTTCCTCAAATCTGGCGGCCACTTTTTTGCAGTCACCGATGGTAGGGCCTATAAAGAGGGAGATGATCGCGCCGCCGATGATGACAACGGCCAGGACCGCCACGATGACGCCGATGACGCCGCCGGCACCGCCTGACTTGCCGCCTCCTCTGCCGCCCTTCCTGCCGCCCTTCTTTCCGCCGGCCTGCTGGCCGCCGAAGGGATCCTCATCCTGGCCGTCCAGGGAGAAGTCCTCCCCGAAGGAATCGTCGCTTCCTCCCAGGTCGATATCGCCGTCGAAGGAATCGAAATCGAAATTGTCGTCGTTGGCCACTCTGGGCGTTTTTTTCTTTTTGAATGCCATAACTGCTCCCTCCACACTTATTCGTGATAGTTCAAGCCGGTATTGGCGTTTCCGCCAGCATCGGCACCGCTGATTTCCGTTGTCCCCTCCGTCCTGGGCATCCAGGTGTAGGCGTAAGCGCTGTTCTGGTCCTCAGGCTCGCGGTCCACAAGCCAGCCGATCCAGGTCTTGCCCTGAGAGTCGCTGACCGAGAAGCTGGTACTGTCGTTCTCGCCGTTCGCGTAGGCCAGGTGGAGATAGTAGACCTCATCGGGATTATCGAACCAGGCGGCTGCGATGCCCTTGCCGGCATCCAGGTCCGCCGCCGCCTGCCACTGGTAGACGGGGGAGCCATCCTCCAGGAATCCGGTCTCGTGGTCCTTCTCCATTGTGCTCAGGTAAAGACCTACATAGGGCTTGGCCGGGTCTTCGGAAAGCCCTGTCCCGTTGGCGTCATCGGCGAACTTGATGTGAAAGTAGACCGTGGTATTGTCTTCATACCATTTGTTGTCATCGAAATTCGCATCGGCGAGACCCTTATCGGGATCAGCGCCCTGGACGGCGACCAGGTCGGTGGCCACGCTGCCGGTCACCGCCGTCGGAGCCGCTTCCGTGGTCTCATCCCCGGAAGTCTCTTCCGTCGTCTCTGCGGGCGTTACGGGCTCTCCCCCGTTCCCGCCGTCAGGATTCTCCGGCTCCTCCGTGACCTTGGGCGCTTCGGTCGGCTCCGGTGCCGTCGTGGGCGCCGCCGCCTCGGTCACTTCCGCCGCTTCCGTGGGCGCCGCCTCGGTGGGCTCGGCCGCTTCCGTAGGTGCTGCCGCCTCCGTCACGGCCGGTGCTGTCGGAGCTGTGGGCTGCCCGGCAGGCTTCTTGGTCACCCAGAGCACCGCAAAGAGGATTGCGGCTGCGCCGAGCACGCCGGCCACGATTCCCAGGATCGTCCTGGTCTTCTCCGCGGCGGCCTTGCCCTCCCGCGCACTCTTCAGGGCCTTCGCCAGTTTTTCATTTTCCTCGGCCGCATCGCCGTCGGAATTCCTGTTCAGGAGGGCCTGGAGCTTGTTGCGGTCGTCCTCGATGGTCTGCATTTCCTTCCGCAGCTTCTGGTTGGCTGCCTTGAGCTCCCGCCCGGTCTCCTCAGCCGCCTCGGCTCTCTCCGTGGTCTGCTTAAGCTCGGCGGCATGCCTTGTGGTCAGCTCAGTCTGCAGGGCGCTGAGCGCTGCCTGCTTCTCGCCTTCGGCCTTCTCCAGGGCTGCCCGGTTCCGCTTCTCCATGGTCTGCCGGAGGCCCCAGATGGCTTCCAGCTGCTTCTTCTGGCCGAGCTCGCCGGCCAGGAAGTTCAGCAGACCGTCGCGTCCCTGATACTTGGGATCCGTCACGATGGCCACCGTCTGGTTGGCCAGGTCGCTGGACGGATAGATCCGGGTATAGAGGGCGGCGATGGCTTCCTTGCGGTAATCCTCCGTCTTCATGAGGTCCGCCTGGAGCTCGTAAGCCTTCTGCAGGCTCTCCACACTGTCGAAGCTGTCGCGGTTCCACCAGAAATCACTGCCGGAGGCAAGACTTTCGAGGAAGCTCCCGTAATACTTGAAGGAAGAGGAGGAAAGCTCCTTGGAATCCAGGTAGACCTTCTCCGCGTCGTCGAGCTCCGAGGCCCGCTTGGCGTTCATGGTCCCGGCCAGCTGGCGGATCATGGCCAGTCTGGATGCGTCGTAGCTGTACCCGCCTTCATTGTCCAGGTCGAAAATGACGACCGGGAAGGCGTAGCGCTCCTTCTCGATGACCTCCGCCTTGTCCATGGTCAGGACGTAGATGGGAATGCCGCTCTTTTCGATCTGCTGGAGGTCGGCGGCGGCGACGTTGGTCTCAAAGCCCGTCTGGAGCTTGAGGCGCAGCGGCAGCAGGGCGTAGACCTGCTGGAGCAGGGCCATGGACCGGCTCTCGGCCCGCTTCATGCGGATGACGAACCGGGTCTTGGGGTCATTTTCCAGGGCCTGCCAGATCTTCTCGACCACATGGCAGACGGTGTTCATCATCTCCGGCCTCACGGTGCAGCTCACTGCGGCGCCTCTGTCGCCCATGGCCGCGACCAGCTCGCGGTCCGTCAGGGAGACAGTCTCCTCCCCTGTCAGATAGCTGGTTCCGAAAATGAGATCATTGAAGCCGGCCCCCGCCAGCTCCTTCTCCTCGCACATGAGAAGCTCTACGTAACGGGCATCGCGCGTGATCCTGGGCGTCAGCCCCTTGACGCCGAAGACCGGCATCTGGTAGTTGAGGCCGCGCATCATGGAGGCGTAGTCCCTGTAGCGGAAGTCCATAAAGAAGTTGGACCTTCTGGCCGACCCGTTCTGGAAGATGACGGCGATGTCGTTGGTCAGATCGGTGGACCGGGTGACGCGCATCCGGCCCAGGTAGTTGCCGAGCTCACTGTTCTCACGCGTCTTCTGGACCTGGGAAAGGTCGGTAAAGGTCAAGATTCCTGCCTGATTGCTCATAGTCCACTCTCCTTTGGTCAAATCTTAGCTTTGTTCGACTCGACGATCGAATCGATGAGCTCCATGCGGGCGTCGTCCTCTCTCTGGAGGAACCTCCTCCTGACCGGGTCGTTCAATGCCCTTGCCAGCTGCCCGTCCAGGTCAGACTGGTTGAGGAAGAGGGAGGTGACGCAGGCGAGGCGCTTGCGGATATCTGCCATGTTGCCGTTGAAGGTGTTCTTCGCGCGGCCCTGGTTGTCCATGGAGTAAGTCTCCCTGTAGGAGGGGATGGCAGGCATCAGGTAGCCCTTGGGGGCGTCGACGCCGGTCAGGCCGGAGACCTTGAGGATCCAGTTCCAGAGGTCCCTCAGGCGGATGCGCTCAAAGGGCATTTCCTCCCCATTCTCCGTGTAGGGAACGATCTCATCGATATTGCCGGTGTAGAGGGTACCCTTGCGGCCCAGCGCCGAGCAGGACATCATGGAAATGTAGGTCTTGCCGCTCATCTGGTTGTAGAGGGTGCAGGCCCGCTTGATGGGCTCCCGGATGTTGACGGACTTGAAGGAGTCGTAGGTCATGCCCAGGTTCTCGAGCGGGGAGGCGAACTGATAGCTCTTGGTGGTCCTGATCTTGTAGACCGGATTGTCCTCCGCCTTGACAAAGTTGGGCCTGGTGACCATGTCCGTCTTGGTCAGGACGATGCAGAGGGGCGGGATCCGCCGGCCCTTGGCCACATTGTCCTTGTAGATCTCGTCGTACATGGTGAAGGTGATATCGAGCGGGGCCTCGGGCGGCATCTTCTTGACGGTCACGCCGTCCGCGTTGCCGTAGCCGGACTGGTCGATGCAGGTGCACATGATGTACATGTCGCAGGCCTTGACCAGGGGGAACTCGTGGAAGGCCCGGATGTTGACGGCCTTATTGTTGATATCATAGCAGAGCTCACCCGCGATGTCCGCGAAGGTGACCAGCTTCTGGATCCGGTTATCCGGGGAGCTCAGGAAGAGCGTCGCGTTGAAGGTACCGCCGGTGCCCAGGATAGGGGTCTTGCCGACGGCCCAGCCGTTGTCGTAGAGCTCGAAGTTGTCCTGCATGATCCGGTAGCGGCTGTCACACAGGAGCTGGCCCGGGTAGGCCACGCCCAGCTCTTCGAAGGAATTCTGGAGCTCACGGACCAGGGCGACGACCAGGGAGGTCTTGCCGGCACTCTGGACGCCCAGAAGACCAATCAGCTCGTGGGGGCACTTGCCTGCATTTTTCAGGACGGGCTTGCCGCACTTGGGGCAGTAGCCGCGGATCTCCGTCGGGGCGGCCGGCGTCATCATGATCGCCGCGTTCTTGTCCCTGGTATAGCGGATGGTGTAGAGCTTGTCCGATTTGCCGTTCTCGAAGAATTCGGGCTCGACGTAGACGTAGGCGATATAGTTCTCCATGCTGCTCCGGATGTTCCGGATGGTCTGCTGCTGGGCCTCGGACAGGTTGCCGGCCTCCTCCCACTTGCGGATGAAGTTCTCGGCGTCCTCGGAGAGCGGGAAGGCCGTGTCCAGACGGGCCTTGAAGGCGTTGATCTCCTGGTCCTCGACTTCGGCGTTCTCACTGGTCCTGTAGACCTCGCGGAGGATATCCTTGAGCTCGTCGTGGCGGCTCTCCTCCATCATCTCCGTCATGAGGGTGGCTCGATTCTCCTTCTCACCCACGTTGGCGCCCATGATCTTCAGGAAGTCGCGCAGCGTGATGCAGAGCCTGACCCTCTCGCCGTGGACAAGCTTGACCTTGCTCTTCACGGCCAGCTCCTTGAGCTTGGCGACGTCGATGAGCATGGCTTCATTTTTCGAGAAGACGCTGGCGCCTCCTTCACCTTCGGCGGCTTCCTTGCTCCGGACGCCTATGATCTCGCCCAGGTCGAAGCGGATCTCCTCGCCCTTGAATTTGTTGCCGCAGTCCATGCAATAGTATTCGTAAATCATTTTCCGGCAATCCCCTCTCTTATTCTGAAATGACGTATTTCTGCCTGAGCAGGTCGGAAAAGACCAGCCGGTAATCCTCTGGCGCATCCCCGTCGGGCGCGTGGAAGACGTACTGGTCTTCGCCGGAGCCGTCCTTCCCGATGACGTCGGTGATGAACGGGAACTTGTTCTTACGTGTGTCCATCAGCGACACATAGGTCCTGTGGATGGGTTCCGGTGCGCTGTTCCAGGTGATGGTGATGAGGAAGGCGTCCGGTCCGTATTTTCTCTTCTTTTCAATGTTGTAGGCAAGGGAGCCCTTCCTCTTGTTCTTCGAATAGAAGAAGCGGCTGGTCTCCACCACCTTGCCGCCGACGCGCTCCTCCAGATAGACGAAGCTCTCGGGCTTTCTGATCTCCTGCTCGAAGCCGTTCTTCAGGTCCCAGTAGGCGACACCTGAAAGGCCGGGGACCACGTTGGGATCGTCCTTCAAGGTGAACAGGCCGTAAAATGCCTCCCGGCCCTCTTCCTCCGGGGGCATCAGCTTGAAGCCCTTGTCCGTAACATGGATCCTGCTTATTAAATCCATCCCAGTCTCCTTCCTGTCAGTAGATGATATTGAGCTCTGTCGCTGCGCCGGCTGACGAGAGGTCCACGATATCCGACTCCTTGATCATGACGATCTCACAGGGACGGATGGCGGGATACCGGTAGGCCGTCATGACGCCGTTGATGCTGTAATTTCTGATCAGCCAGTTGCTGGCAGGCTCCCCGCTGACCAGGGCCGTGGTGTTCACGTTGAGGGCGAAATGGCCGGCGATCTGCTCGGGCTCCACCTCCTGGTCGATCCTCTGGAAGCAGTCCTCGATATCCCGGTACTTGCCCGCCAGGATAAGCTCGCGGGTGTATTTTCTCTTCTCTGCCAGCCGCTTTTTCAGCATGGTGTCCACGTCCGGCACAGCTTTTCTGATTTCTGCCTCCGCCTTCTCATAGAGCATATCGAAAAGGGCTGCCTTCCCTTCGTCGTTCCTCTGCTGACCTTCATCGCTGACGCAGGCCGCCTTCAGACTTCCGTTCTCCAGGCGCTCCGCGAGCATTCTCAGGTCCGGATAATGGTACTCTCTCTTGATCAGGTCTCTGATCTCGCCGAAACCGGTCGACTCCACGAGCCTGCCCCTGGTCTCACCGACGAATTCAGCCTGGATCTGCTGGAGGATCGGATGATTGGGGGACAGGACCCTGTGATAACCCTTGAAGAAACCGCCCTCATAGTTGTTCACGCTCACCGGGCAGCGGGCCGTGCGCCTGCGGAAGGTCTTGAGCTCATCCTCCATCTTGGCGGCCGCGCCCTGGATCGGGACACGGATACAGTCGATGAGCTCGGCGAGGCCCGGATCGTTCTCGCGGTTCTGCCAGTTGTTGATATCCTCAATATGCTTGTGGCAGTTCTCCGCGCGGGCGGCATAGTAATCGCCGGAGTCCAGCATGCGCAGCGGCATGCCGTATTTCATGGGTACCACAGAACTGTATCCCTGCCGGGTCAGGAGGTGGAGCATGTAGGCCACCGCCTTCTCCTGGCTCATGAAATCAGCCCCGAAGCCCGCCGTCCGCATCAGATAGACCTGGTGGGAGATGTCGGGGGATTCGGTCCCGAGACGTATCAGGAGCCTGTTGATTCTCTCCTTCTCAGTGCTGTCCTGGATGTAGCCCGCGCTGTTCCTCAGCAGGATCATATAGTGCTGATCAAAAAGGTTGGTCAGCGGGGCAAAGCGGCGCAGCTCGTAGGCCTTCTCGAAGAACCGGTCGACCCACTCGTCGGTCAGGTCCTGCAGCAGCATATGGAAGCAGCAGAGGATCCTGCCGCTGGGGACGGGCATAAGGTCCCCCTCGGAGAGCTTACGGCTCAGGAAATGAAAGAGCTCCTGGCCGCCCATGCTCTGCCCGCTCTGATAGATATACTGGCCCTCGTCGAACAGATCGCTGAGATACATCTCAAAGGTCTCGGAATCCTTCACCATGTCGAAGAAGATCATGGTGGCGTCCTGATTCATGCTGTAGTTCTTAAGCTCTGTTGGCATTTGCTGTGTCTCCTGTCTTTCTGTAAAAGGATGATACGGCCGCAGCCGTATCATCCTCTCTCAGGAATGATCAAAGTTACCGTAACGGTCCGCCCCCGGACCGGGAGGCAAGGCAGGCCTGCCATCCGGCTTTTCGCGTAAGGGCCGGGTGCTCGATTCCTATCTGTTTACTGGAGGCTCTTCAGGGCATCCGCGACGGCCTGGTAAAGGGTCGCCAGGCGGTCCGCAACGGCGAAGTCGGCATCCTCCAGCTCATAGGCGTCCATGATGGCGTCCACCGGATCCTTCTTCCTGCCGAACTTGGCGGTGAAGGCGCCGAGCTCGTCCTCCAGGATTGGGAGACGGGCATCCAGGAGCTGGTCGAACTGCTTGTCGCTCATCTTGTCGGAGAGGGCGACGCGGACATCCTCCAGGGTATCCTCCTCCAGGCTGCCGTCCTCCAGCAGCTCCAGGTACTTGTCGTAAATGATGGCCAGCTTGAAGCCGTCGCCCAGAAGAGTCTTCTGGAAGTCGCCGAGATTCATCTTGAGCCTTCTGGAGAAGGTGATCAGGTCCGCCGTGGCGCCGCGGGCGCTGGTCTGGACAGTCCACTCGTACTGGTCTTCATCCGGGTTGACGACACCGCCGGTGATAAAGGCGATGAACTTCCTGGCCCGGTTCTTGACCGCCTCGGCCTCCTTCCTGCCGACCAGGGTCTTCTCGCGCTCCTTCAGGGCCTGCTCGACCTCATAGTAGCGGTAGAGGGTATCCTCCATGGTCTGGTAGAGGTTGGTCGCCTTGCGCATGATGCGCTTCATGTAGGCCTTGTGGGTCTTGGTGATCCTGTCCTCGCTCCAGTGCTCGAGGCGGATGATCTCGCTGAAGTCGAAGCCCCTGGGGCCGAAGGCCGGGCTGTTCTGCAGGGCGATCTGCTTGCGGAAGACGCTGGAGGAATGGCTGTTGCGGCCTTTCAGGTAATCGAAGAGGAGCTTGCCGCGCTCATAGAAGCCGTTCTCGTCCGTCTCGCCGTAGCCCTTGACGTTGAGATCCTGCCAGTCGCGCGGAAGGATGTTCAGATAGTACTTGTAGGTATCGCCCGTGCGCTCGCACTCGATGATCTTGAGCTCCAGGGCCTTCTCGATCTTCTTGTCGAAGATATCGCGGCGGTATTTGGCTTCCGCGGTGTTCTCCTGGGAGCTGAAGTCATTCTGGTAGCGGAGCAGGTTGATGGACGGATAATGCAGCCAGGAGAGACCGGTGCCGTAGGCCATGTCGTCCTCGGCGCTCAGCCGGCTGGCGGAAAGTCCCAGCTCACGGTCGGTCTCGGACTTGGTCAGTTCCTTGTACTGGGCGTACCCGGTGTCCATGTGGAGACGGATGTGCTCGCCGTTGCTCAGGTGCATGGTGGCGCTGGCGGCCGCCTCGTAGCCGTTCTCCCAGAGCTGGAGGTTCTTCAGGTCGCAGAGGCCGTTGCCGACGGAGGCCTGGTAGCAGACGATGGCGTCCACGACGGAGGAGACCGCCATGGTGTCGCCCTCATTGATGTGGCGCCTGAAGGCGTTCTCGATGGTCTGGCCGTGGGAGCCGGTCATGAGCTTCCTGGGAACAAGGATGACCTTGTTGATATGGCCGAACTTGTCGCCCTTGAGCTCCAGGGACGGCGTACTGGTCTGAATGAGTCTCCTCATGATGTCGTCGACGGAGTTGTTGATCCGGATGGTCTGCTCCGTCTGGGGGATGTCCTTGAGTACCTCCTCGAAGTAGTCGGTGATGGTCAGGTTGAGGCCGCCCGTGGCGCCGGAGTACTTGCCGACGCTGCAGATCCGGCTCATGACGTCGTCGAACTGACGGCGGGCCTTGCCCGGCTCACCGCTGATCCAGGCTTCCAGGTTCTCATAGAAGTCGTCGATCAGGGCTCTCTTGGCGTCGATGACGTTGATGCCGTTGACCTTGGTCTCGACACGGCCGCGGACCCAGCCGTAGACAGCCGCGTCCGAGCAGAGGTTCACGCCGTTGGGGTCGCCGGTGGAGGAGGCGAACTTCTTGTAATCCGCCTCGTCAAGGCTGCTGCCCACGCCGGTGTAGTAGTCCATCATGGTCTCGATGACGCTGGCGAACCTGGAGCAGTATTCCTTGAAGCGGACGATCCTGTCGTCGAACTCCGTCTTCCAGCCGCCGTTGCCGCCGGTCATCCGCTGGGAGACCTTGCAGTAGATATCGGTCTGGGCGGCGGACCTGGCGGTCTGGCACCACTCGTCGACAGTCTTCACCATGATGCTGTCGACCAGCTTGCCGAAGAAGCCCTTGACCTGGATGGTGCCGGGATAGCGGCCGGGTGTGTTGGCCATCTTGTTGAACTCGGAGGCCACGACCTCGATCTGGTGGCGGAGGGAGATATCGGAATAGTTCTCCGGAACGCCCTTCTCGTCGTCGTTGCCCTTGCCCTCATAGAGGTACTCGATGGCCCTGGGGCCGTAGGTGTTCATAATCAGGCGGGCCTGGGTCTCGATGGAGGTGTAAAGCTTCTGGAGCTCGACCGGGAATTCGGCTACAGCCTTGTTGACCGTCTTCTCGACGTTGAAGCCCTTGAGATACTCTCTGAAATCGCCGGTGGCCAGCTGGTCGTAGGTGACCTCGTACTGGTTCTCGCCCACGCCCGTCTTGGAGGAGAAGATGCGGAGGACCTTGTTCTTCAGGGAGTTGGCGTCCAGCTTGGCCCGATTGTCAAGACCGAGCAGGGTCCGCATGGCCGTCTCGAACTCGATGCGGGTGAGTCTCCTGTCCTTGGTGCAGAAGGCTGCCTTCTGGGCGTCCTGAACGCCGAGGGTGTCGACGGCGGTGTACATTTTCCTGTTGACACGGCTGACCACGTTGGGGATGACGATCTTCTCCGGGATGGAGGCGTGGGCAAAGCCGATGCCGCAGTAGAGGTGGGAGTCCTCGGGGCAGGCGTCCGCCTTGAGGATGCCCGCGTTCATCATCTCCTTCTCGGACATGGTGGTGGCGCGGATGGTCAGGTTGTTGCTGTAGAAGGCTCTCTGCTCGAACTTGCCGTCGGAGTCGGCGATGGAGTTGACGATGGTCTCGGCGATCATGGAGACAGCCGCGTCGTAGTCGCCGGAAATGAGGACCGGGAAGTCATAGAGCCTGTTCACATTGGAGACCTCAACGTCGTTGGCGGCCACCTGGGAGGGGAAGAGCTCCTTGCGGTCGTCCTCGAAGTCGATGCTCATGTAGCTCTCCAGCTCCTTGAGGGCCGCGAAGCCGTTCCGGTAGAGGCTGTTCTTGGAGGCCGTGGAGCTGGCGTAGCGCTCGGCCGTATCCGGCAGCATCAGGTAGCCGTAAACGCGGACGTCATTCTTGTTGGGGCAGGCGCGTCTTGCCTGGGCCGCGATGTCCAGGAAGGTACCGCTGCCGTTGCCGCCGCTGATACCGGAGAGGATCATGATATCCACCGGCAGGTTGGCGAAGCCCTTCCAGTCGTTCTTGAAAAGGTTCTCGATGTGGTCGCGGAGGATCTCATCGTTGGTCTTGCCGCCGTTCTTGTCGTAGAGCTTGATCTTGCCGGTCATACGGTCCTGGCTGGCGCCGTCGGAATTGAGCAGGGTGACGTTGTAGTCGGCCGGCACGAACTTCTTGTAGAAGAAGTCTCTGTTGCTGGCGATCATGCGCTGGTCGGCCGCCGGGGAGGAGATGTTGATGACATCGATGCCCAGCTTCTTCATGGCCTCGATCTCGCCCGTGGAGGAGTCCACGACGATGAATTTGACGTAGGTGGCAAAATCCGGCGTCAGCTTCTGGTTGGCCGTCTTCATGGCCTCCCGGATGGCGGACATGCCGGAACCGCCGCTGCTGATGACCAAGGTCAGGCCCTGCTTTCTGGGCGCTCTCTTGTTCTCCACGCCGAACAGGGTGCCGTTGCCGGCATCGACCTTGCCGACATCAAGCATGATTTCAAGCTGCTCTCTGGATAACTGTTCTGTTGCCATATTTCCTCCTCATGTAATGGTCAGTCCATTCAATTAACGCCGTAAATATATATCTGCACGCGCCGCAGCTGTTCGGTGCGGCGCGGCCGGTGTACGTAAACCTGCCGGATCGCATTCCCGCGGGAAGCTTTCCGGTCAGCCGATCCTCGTCAGCGTGACCGAGAGCATCGGACTGGTGATCCGGATCTCATGTCCCCGTCTGATCTCCACCTTCTTCAGCTTCTTCGGATCCTCCTCAGGCATACCGTCGATCTCGACCTCCATGCCGTTCAGATTCGTGACGAAGACGCTCTTGGAGAGCTTGCTGCCGGCCTCCAGCGTGACCTTGCCGAAGCCGTTGTCCATATCCAACTCTGCCAGCAGGCGGTCCAGGTTGCATTTTGCCCTCTTGCCGCTGCCCGTGGAGCCGATCCTGATCTCCGGCTCATTGCCGCCGGAGCTGGTGTAGATGTCCCAGGTGCCGTAGATCTTCCTGCCTGTGAAGAGGAAAATGCAGACACCGATGGCGGCGATGAGAAGCACAGCCAGAATGCCGACCGGCAACCCGAACTTCCCGACGACGATGTCCTTGTTGGTGCGGGAGGTCACATCGAAGACGATGGTATAGTTGACCAGGATATCGTTGTCGTCCATACCCACGACGGAGAAGGTGGCCTTGCCGCTCTTCTCGGCCGTGAAGGTGATGCCGGTGCGCTCGCGGTCCTGCATCCAGGTGATGCAGCTGTCTTCATTTTTGTCCTCGAGGACGGCGATCCTGGGCGGCTGGCCGTCGGGGTCGCTGAAGAAGCGGTCCCACCTGAACTCCATCTGCTTCGGATACTTGTCGCTGTCCGGGGAGAGCTCGACTGTGATGTGCATGTCCTCCTCGGACCCGGTGAAAGCCAGAGGCTGGTTGGTGACCTCAAAGTTGAAGGTCTGGGTGGCCTCGTCCTTGTCGGACCCGTCCGTTGCTTTGACCGTTACCGGGTAGACGCCGGCCTGGCTGCCCGCCAGCATGGTCAGAACGCCGTCCGGCGAGATCCTGTCCCTGATGTTGACCGTCTTGTCGTAATCGACGCTGTAGATCAGGGCATCGCCGTCCGGGCTGTCAAAATACTCGTCCAGGCGGATGCCGCCGGCCTCCTTTCCGCAGTCCGCGCTGATATCGGGAATCTGTCCCTTCGGATAAGTCGGCTCGTTGTCGATGGTGTAGAGGAACTTGCCGCTGGCCTTGAAGCCGTTGCGGAAGCCCTCGTCGTCGACCCGGGCGTAGACGCTGTAGCTGCCCTTCTTCTCGAAGGTGTAGGAGGCCAGGTAGCCTTCGCTGGTGGCGGACATGTCCATGACGGGCTTGTCGTTGATGTAGAGCTTGGCCGGATGATCCTTGTAGAAGGTATCGGAGACGAAAGCCCTGTCGCCGTACTCGTAGGCCGCCTTGAATTCCACCGTCGACTGCGCGTCGATCTCGCCGCTGGCGGCGGAGGAGTAGAGAGCCAGGTTGGTCTGGGTCATGCGGACGCTGGCGGCCGTGAAGGTACCCTCGCCCTCCTTGACGCCCTTCATGTCCGTGCACCACTTGCCGGACGCCGGCGCATAGACCTTGAGCATGATGTACTGCCTGTCAAAGACCGCAGCCATGTTCCCGTCCACCTGGGTGTCGTCGGACCGGTCGAAGGCGACCTCCCGGCCATCGGGTGTCGTGACCGTGAAGCCGGTGACCTTGTCGAGGACCTCGCTCGTGAAGGTCACGGACCACTCGGCGATCATCTCGCCTACGTTCTCCTCGTAGTGGGGTCCGGTCACCGTTGTGGTGGTCACCGTCTTGAAGAATTTATCGATGATCTCCTGGAACTTTTCCTGTGCCTGGGCGGTATCCCGCAGCTCGATCGGCGCGGTGCCGGTCTTCTTCGGAATGTTCTCCCTCATCTGATAATAACCGATAGCACCGTAATTTGTTGCATCCTTCGTGTTTCCGCCGGCAAAATTCAGCTCCATGCCGTAGACGTCCCAGCCGTTGGAGGAGGCGACGGAGAGCGATTCCTCCATACTGGTGTAATCCATGTACATACTCAGGTAGGGGTTGTAGCCGTCCTGCTGGCCCTCCACCTGGCCGTCCGTCATGAGAATGATGGCCGCATTGTTCCTGGCGGCCCCGTTATCCGCGAGCATTTTGGAAGCCGCCTTCATGGCATAGCCGACCGGGGAGAGCGGGCCTGACTTGGCCGTCTCCACGTCGATGATTTTCTTGGCCGCTGTCTTCACCTTCTTGCGGGTGAAGTCCTGAAGGGGAAAGGCCACCTTGATCAGGTTCCGGCAGGCCGTATCGTCAGGGCAGATGTTGTAGGCCTCCGCGCCGTAATCGACGCCGAAAACAACGATGCCCAGCCGGCACGCTCTCCCTTCCGGCAGGAGGTCGATGAACATTTTCGTTCCGGCTGCCACCAGCTTGTTGGGGTCGTTGGCCGGCATGGTCCCGGAGCAGTCTATGACCAGGACAAAGTCCACCGGCGTCTCATCGATCTCGCCCTCTTCCGCCCGCACGGGCACGGCAGGCAGGCACATCGAAACAAAAAAAACAAGAGCCAGGAAAAACGCCAGCACTCCCGCTCTCTTCGACCTGATTCCGCTCATAGCATGTTCCCCCATCCGTTTCGTTTGTAAATGCAAACCCTGCCAGGTCTAAGGCCCCGGCCATCCCGGCGTTCCGACCGCCGTTCTGCCCGGGTATCCATCTGCTCTCAGTGACCGCAGGGCCGGAGGTCTGCCCTCCCAAAAGGGCAGACTGTCCGTCTTGCATATATACTAATCCATTCTATCACTGTGCACAAAAGAATACCAGATTTTTAATACAAGCTAACGGATTTTTAGCTTACAGAGTCATGGCTCCGCGGCCTCCGCCTTCCTGAGCTTGACCTTCAGGATCCTCAGGACCGACTCGTCGATCCGCTCCTCGGAGATCCGCCCATCCGCGGCCGCTGTCTGCACCGCGCTGTAGGCATCCCCGAAGCTGGCGGGCATGAGGATCATGTCCGCGCCGGCTTCTATGGCCTTGATGGCCGCATCGCCGGAGCTGTAGTAGTCCGTGATGGCCTGCATGTTCATGGCGTCCGTGACGATGATACCGTCAAAGCCCATCTCCTCCCGCAGGATATCCGTCAGAAAATAACGGGAAATCGTCGCCGGCACGTCCTCCCCGGTATCGATGTTGGGAAAGCTGATATGGCCTGCCATGACGAACTCCGCCCCGGCCTCGATGCCGGCCGCAAAGGGCAGGAGGTCTGCCTGCCTGAGCTCATCCATGGTCCGGTAGGACACGGCGGCGCCCTTGTGGGAGTCCCCCGTCGTGGACCCGTGCCCCGGGAAATGCTTGAGCGTGGCGCTGACCCCGTACCCGGTCAGACCGCGCACGCAGGCAGCCACCATCCTGGCCGCCGCCTCGCCGTCGCTCCCGAAGGACCGGTGACGGACGACCGTGTTGTCCGGGTTTGTCAGCACGTCGGCCACCGGCGCAAAATCCACGTTGAGCCCGTACTGAGACAGGTAGGACCCGATATAGGAGCCCGCGGCGTTGGCCTCCGTCTCGTTGCCCGTCGCCCCGCTGTCCGCCATGTTGCCCGTCCGGGACAGGCCGAAGCTGCC
>CACXEL010000300.1 GCA_902766655.1 uncultured Lachnospiraceae bacterium
ATCATGGGCTCGATGGAAGAGAGGTCCACATAGACGCAGCCGTCGTAATAGGTCACGTCGGCAGGATCCAGACGGCGGTAGTCATTTCCGCGGCCGTGCATGGTGAGGTAGGCCTTGGTGTCCTCATCGGTCCGCCAGACAGAGCTGAGGCACGTGGTCTCGGTGGTCATGACGTCCACGCCGTTCCTGAAATCCGTGTCCATGGAGGAGACGCCGGGGCCGACGAACTCCATGACTTTATTCTTCACATAGCCGCTCTTGAAGGTGGCGGCGACCAGGGCCAGCGCGATGTCGTGAGGGCCGACACCGGGTCTGGGAGCGCCGTCCAGGTAAATGGCGACCACGCCCGGATATTTCACATCGTAGGTATCCTTCAGCAGCTGCTTGGAGAGCTCGCCGCCGCCCTCGCCGATGGCCATGGTGCCCAGGGCGCCGTAGCGGGTGTGGGAATCGGAGCCGAGGATCATCTTGCCGCAGCCGGCGAACATTTCGCGCATGTACTGGTGGATGACAGCGATGTGGGGCGGGACATAGATGCCGCCATACTTCTTGGCAGCCGTAAGGCCGAACATATGATCATCGTCGTTGATGGTGCCGCCGACCGCGCAAAGGGAGTTGTGGCAGTTGGTCAGGACATAGGGCAGGGGGAACTTGTCCATACCGGAGGCCCTGGAAGTCTGTATAATGCCGACGAAGGTGATATCGTGGGAAGCCATGGCGTCAAAGCGGATCCGCAGGGCGTCCATGCTTTCCGATAAATTGTGGTCCTTCAGAATCGAGTAGGCGATGGTTCCTTTTTTGGCGGCAGCCTTGTCGGCAGCCTGACCGGTCAGCTGTGCGACCTTGCCGGCCTCGCTCTCCGGTACGATCTCCTTCCCATTCACAAGATAAATGCCTTCATCATAAAGTTTGATCACTGTATTACCTCCACTGTTCCTTACTTCTATTATAAGGAGGACCTTTTCTGGATTCCTCCCTTCCGACAGCGCAGGCCCTGCGGAACCTGAACCGAAATACTCTGCCTGACGCCTTCGCGCCAATGGCTGCATGGTCCGATTCACCGCCTGTCCGGCGCTTTCGCATTGTTGTACGGCCTGATTCAAAGCCTGCCGGCGCATTTTTGCCGGCGCATGCCCTGAAAAACAGCCTGACCGCCCGCAATTTCTACATACTATACCACATGTCCCCATGCCTTACAAGAAAACCCTTCAAACTACATTGCAAAAATCCTGAAGAATGGTATTATGTTAAAAGGCCAGACTCTGCCGAAAAGGCAGGGTGATACAGGCTTTTTCTGTCAGATATGGCGCAGCCCCCGGTCTGTCGCCGAAAGAGGAAGGATCAACGAATGTCAGACAAGTCAAATAAGAAAAAGAAAAATCTCAGATACCAGCCGCCCTCCCCAAGGAGCCTGGGCATTCTGCTGGCAGTCACCCTGGCAGGAATCGTTCTGCCGGTGGCAGCGGGACTCGGAAGAAGCGGTTCCCAGACAGTCGAACAGCCGCCCGCAGAGCCGGAA
Organism: uncultured Lachnospiraceae bacterium; assembly: GCA_902766655.1. Taxonomy (GTDB): domain Bacteria; phylum Bacillota; class Clostridia; order Lachnospirales; family Lachnospiraceae; genus Chordicoccus. Next base: position 1,520 of record CACXEL010000300.1, read on the forward strand.
ACAGCTGAGGTCGTCGAAATGACACCGACACCGACCGTGACGCCCACGCCCTACCCCGACGGCTCCATCCAGAGCGACGCAATCTTCAGCGGCCGGGGCATGACAATGGATCCCAACAGCATCACCCTCCTCGCGACCGGTGACAATATCTGCCACACGCAGCTCTACGAGAAGGCCTGGCTTGGCGACGGGTATGATTTCAAACCCTATTACGCCGGGATCAAGGACTTCATTTCCTCGGTCGACATCGCTACGGTCAACCAGGAGTCTCCCATGGCCACCGCCATCGCGAGCCCCAGCGGCTTCCCCCGCTTCAACACGCCGTCCGCCATGGGCGCAGCCCTCATCGATGCCGGCTTTGACCTCATCAACCTGGGCAACAACCACATTTATGACCAGGGATCCGAGGGCGCCATGCTGACCAAGCAGTATTTCGATGAGCACGATACGCCTTCCGTCGGACTCTACACCAACTGGGACGACATTTTCAAGATCCGCGTCATCGAGAAGAACGGCATCAAGGTCGCCTTCGTGAGCTTCGTGGAAATGACCAACCACGACCCGGACGCCAGCAAGGGAGACATCGTCTTCCTTCAGGATGACCAGACCATCACCTCCCAGCTGGAGGCCGCCAAAGAAGTTTCCGACATCATCGTGGCCCACGTCCACTGGGGCGAGGAGAACACCCGCGAACTGACCGACAGTCAGCTCGAGCGTTCCCAGTGGCTGGTGGACAAGGGTGTGGACATCATCATCGGCAACCACTCCCACATCCTCCAGAAAATGACGGTCCTGACCCGGACCTCCGACGGTCAGAAATGTCCGGTGGCCTACTCCCTCGGCAACTTCTTCAGCAACCAGGATCATCCGGACCAGCTGATCAGCGCCCTCTGGGTCCTCACCATCACCAAGGATCCGGAGAGCGGCGAAGTCTATCCGGACAGGATGGGCGTCGTGCCTCTGGTGACCCACTACTCGGACTCCGACCGCAGTGACTTCGCCCTCATCCCGGTCTGCGAGTATACAAAAGAGATGGCGGATTCCCATTACGCCAACTTCTCCCCTCTCAAAAAGGAGGGCGAGGTGATGTCCCTGGATTATATCGAGCAGGTCTTTAACGATACGGTTCCCAAGCGGTACATCAACCAGCTGGCGGTCATCGACTGATTGGCAGGGACGACACCGCAGAAGCATTGCCGGTCTTGTATCCTCCGAACATATAAAAGCTCCATGCCGCGGATCTTCAGCGGCATGGAGCTTTTTTAATTGAGATGGTCTGTATTTATCTTCCCTGTTTGTATGCTGCAGGCGGGAAGGTCATTGCCAGTAATCATCGTCAAAGTCATCCTCTTCCCGGTCCTTTCTCCTCTGGGACAGGGCTGTCATCAGCATCCGGAAAATGACCAGGAGCACGACCACGAGCACGGCAAAGGCCAGCCCGTAGGGAAGCCCCTTCCTGACAGCCTCTGACACGGAATAGCGCTCACTGGTCCGGACTATATTGAGACAGTTCTCGCCGGGTATCGTGGCCGTATTCAAAGTGCCGTAGTAGAATCCGTCGGCAGCCTTCTGCGTCGAGACCGCCTTGCCGTCCACGATCATGGAGACGGTACTCTGGTAGTTTTCGACAGTGCCTTCCATGACGCCGAATTTGGTTCCCAGAGGCAGGATGCCGTTCTGCTCGCGCCCGTCCTTCAGGGACACGAAGCTGAGGTACTGACCGCCTTTCAAGGCAAATGCGCCGGTAGCCGTGTTGCCGTTTCCGGCGTCGAAGACCACGGCCAGAGGACGGCCCTCATCGGAGAGCGCCACAGTCCCGTCCGCGTTGAAAATGAAGGCAGTGTAGGACCTGCTCCCCGTCTTCTTGTCCGGCAGCTCCAGCCTGACTGTACAGCCAAAGAGTCGTTCGGGATCGGCGCCGCCGCCCCGCAGGGTGTTCTTGACCTGAAGGGATGTGGTGGGCTCGTAGAGGTTGTGGAAAACGATGCCGGTCACGTCCCTCTTCTCCCCTTCCCCATCCGCTTCCATGATGGAGTCAGAGATGGATGCCTCCTCCGTGAAGTAGGCTGCCAGGGCATCGTCGTCCCCGTTGCTCTCCGTGTAGTCTCCGTTCATCCAGTACTCCACGTACCGGATGTAAAGCCCCTTGACCCCGTTGGCAACGTAAAACTTCAGTATATACTCCTCCCCGGAGTAAGCGATGTTCCCGAAAGGTGCCGTGCTGTCCTCGGTGAGAGCATAGGTGAAAATACCAGCATGCGGGAACATGGATGCGTCAATGCTCAGCGGGGCCGAAGCGAATATCCGCCTGGTGCCACCCTGGCCTTTGCCCAGATCTTCGGCCTCGGCCATCCGGATATTGACCGGTTCCAGGACCGGCATGAGGGCAGCCGAGCCGTCACCCACGCTGACCGGTGTGAGCTCGAAGGTGAAGTCGGTGGCGAGGGATTCATTTTTCGACTTGGTCTCGAGGACCTTGACGACGCTGATGGCCGGCGCCGCCTCCTCGCTCCCCATCAGGATTCCGTTGGTCACGGAGGGAGCCAGGGTGACGTGTTCGTCCGTGTAGGTCACGGCGGTAGTGCTGCCCATGAGGACGCCGTCGTAGAAGAGCCGGCCCTCACGGCGGACAGAGCCTCCCTCTGCCAGATTCCCGTCGATGACGCAGGAAGCGTGGGCAGTGTAGTTGTAGACCGGGACCTGCCCGATCGAGTAGGCTGCGCTGACCGGAACGTGAGGGATGCGGATATCCTCATTGTTGCGCAGGGAAATGCAGACCGGCTCGCCAGCCTTGATAAAGACAGTCTCCTGGGACCCATCCGCCCTGTCCACAGTGGCGATCCATTGCCCCAGGGGCGTGTCCGCGTCGCCGATCACGAGCGTATAGCTGAAGGCCCGGGTCATGTTGGCGAACTCACCGGATACCTTCTGGGCAATGGCCAGCAGGCCTTCATTTCCGCATTCGAGGACAAGGAGGTTGCCGGAATACACGGCACCGCCGCCCGTTCTCACGTCAGGACGGATCTCGTAAGTCTCTCCGGCCTGGCCGAGCTGGACGATCAGGGAGATATCCAGGTAGGTCTCTCCCGGGCCCAGGGCAGCCGGATTCCAGATTCCGGCAGAGCTGTCCTCCTCGTAGGAGAAGGTGCCGTTGACTTCATTTCCAAGGCCTGTGGCGCCGGTGTAGGCCATGCCGGCGGGCAGGAGGTCCGTCACGCTGACGCCGCCCCGCAGCGTCAGCTGATCGGCCGTCGGGCCCTGCCCCACCATATCCGAGGTGGGATTCGTGAGGATTAGGCGGAAACGCACCGTGTAGCCCGGCCAGACGAGAATGCTGTCCTCGCCGTTATAAGCGGCTGGCTCCTGGGCATCGTTGATGTATACCTCCTGGCGGATGGACACGATGGGCACGATGCCGAAATCCACATAGTCGCACCAGCAGCCGGAGGCCGCCTGCATCGTCGAGGGTCTGAAATCGATTCCCGGCACCGCCAGCGTGGAGCCGGAGGGATCACTGATCAGATTGACGGCGTTGTTGTTGGGATTTCTCTGGCCCATGCCCCGGGAGGAGGAGACCGTAGGGGTGCCGGTATCCACGCTGATGCCGGCTTCGAAGCCCGGGCGCAGCATGACGATGCGGTAAACGCCCACGGGCACCTCATAGAAGGTATACTCTCCGTTGGAATCTGTCACCGCCGTGACATCGCTTCCGGCAGGCTGGTAGTTATTGTATCCACCGTCGCTGCCCATGACCTGAAGAATCATGGTCTGGCCAGGCAGACGATACTCGTTGTCCTGGATGATGCCGTCGTTGTTGGCATCGATCCAGACGGTGCCCTGGATCTGGGGGCTGTCCACCTGAAAGCTGCAGGTGTTGGAGGAGATGCTGGAGCCCAGGAAATCCAGTATGCCCGCGCTGGCATTTCTGAATTCGACCCTAGACTGGTTCCTGACCGTAGTGCCTCCGGAAGCCCGCAGGACCGCCCGGATACGGATGGTGACCGAGCTGTGGCTCGGAAGAACACCCCCGCTTTCATCGGCACCTCTCCCGAAACCGACCGTAACATAGCCGTCGGAGACACTGGTGCTGGAAGAGACGTCATCTCCGTCGGAGTCTGTCACGCTGAGAGAATAGTAGGACAGGTAATCCAGATCGCCGGTAAATACGCACGAGGAGGCATCTCCGTTGCCATGGTTGCTGATCTGCACAACGATGGTCAGGGTGTCTCCCAGCCTGGCAAAGGCGCCGTCGATCTCGTTGCCGGCGGAGTCCAGGATTCGCTCGGTTATGACGATATCAGGTGAGGTCAGGATCTGGGTAGTTGACGTATCAGCAGGATCCTCATCCGCATTTCCGGCACCTGTCTCCAGACCGACATCCTCCGCCGCGTGGACAGCCGCTGTCCCGGAAAATGCAGCCATCCAGACGACCGCCACGAAAACAGACAATATATACCTGATAAAAGCCGGCAGCTGACCGACTGAAAGGGTCCTTTTCATGTACTAGATTTCCTCCGTATGTCCCGGATACCTCAGTTATCTTCGCGGGAAAAGTGACTATAATCAGTTCATTATATCATAGAATACGGCAATAGGCCATATCCGGTAAAAAGCAGCGTTCCTTTTTACCGGTTTTATGATATCCCATGGGAAAGGGCGCAAGGATCCGGTGTGTGGAGCAGGCTATGCCGATGGTTTCATTTCTCACGGCATGAGAATTTTTACTGTTCTCTTCTTTCCGCAGGGAACTCAGCGCAGCCTGAGGCCCAATTCCTCGCTGAGACGTTCCATTCTGGACCGCTCCCAGGTCCCGGTCTTATATCCCGGGTCATAGAGAATACGCTGGAGCACGTCCGCATCCTTCAGCACCTCATCCAGCGGAAGGTGGCGCTCACTCTTGTCTGAATGATAATAGATGGCGCCGGTCACGGCTTCCGTCTCCGCCTTTGTAAAACAGCCCAGGTCCTCCAGGAGCTTTCGAGACATGGCTGCCCCGAGATGGGCATGCTCCCTGCCGGTCATGGCCTTGTAGCGGTAAATATCATGGAGAAGTCCGGCGATAATGGCCAGCTCGACGTCAAGCCCCCTGCGGGAGGCCAGGAGCGCGCAAAGCTGAGATACACCATATATATGAAGGGCGGCCCCGCGCTTCACGGCCGGCGACGGGATCTGCTCGATAACGGTGTCAATTTCACGGCGGATAAGATCAATGCGGTCCATGGATACTCCTTCCGGGGCCTGCAGGGCAGGTCCAGTAAAACATATAAGGTCCGATTCAAGATTCGATGAGCTGGCTATCCATAAAAAGATACTCATCAGCGGAAACCGGCCTCGTTTTTCAGGTTACATGTATTGCCATCCTTACATATATTACAGTATATAGGAAATGAAGCCCTGTTGCACCATCTTTCCAA
>CACXEL010000301.1 GCA_902766655.1 uncultured Lachnospiraceae bacterium
CACGGTCTTCGCGCGGGGCAGAGGCGTCATCATCTGCGAGCCGTCAGTGGTGGCCTACGACAAGGACAACGATCGGATCCTGGCCTACGGGGACGAAGCCAGGCATCTGATCGACCGGACCCAGGGCAACATCGTTGCCATCCGGCCCCTCAAGAATGGCGTCATTTCCGATTATAATGTGACCGAGAAGATGCTGGGGCACTTTATCAAGCGGGCCATCGGCCGGCGGGCCCTCCGCAAGCCGCTGATCACCATCTGTGTGCCCAGCGGCGTGACCGCTGTGGAAAAGCGGGCCGTCGAGGAGGCCGCCTACCAGGCAGGCGCCAGAGGCGTCACCATCGCGGAGGAGACCGTGGCGGCTGCCATCGGGGCGGGAATCGACATCACCAAGCCGGTGGGCAACATGATCGTGGACATCGGCGGAGCGACCACCGATACAGCCATCATCTCCTTGGGGGCACCGGTCATCCTGAGCACAATTCATGTGGGCGGCGACCATTTCAACGAGGCAATCACCCGCTATGTACGGCGCAACCACTCCCTTTTCATCGGTGAGCAGCAGGCCGAGGACATCAAGATCCGCATCGGCACCGTCTGCAAGTGGCCGCGGGCGGAGGAGATGCAGGTGACCGGGCGCAACGTCATCACCGGCAATGCCAGGACGATCTCCCTGACCTCCGACGAGATCCGGGGAGCCATCATCGAGACCGCCACCGAGATCGTCGAGAGCGTCCACGGCGTTCTTGAGAAGACGCCGCCCGAGCTGGCCAGCGACATCGTGGGCCGGGGCATCGTCCTGACGGGCGGCGGCGCGAGGCTGGACGGCATGGAGGAGCTTGTGTCCGACAGGACAGGCATCAACGTCATGACCGCGGAGAACCCGGAGCTGGCCGTGGCGGAGGGAACAGGCCTCTACAATGAGAAACTGGAACAGCTGAGCCGTATGGAGAGATAAATGGCAGAACACGTAAGTGGTGTGGTGGAGCACATCATTTTCAGAAATGAAGACAACGGATACACGGTGCTGAGCCTCGCCTCGGAGGGAAAAGAGCTGACGCTGGTCGGCTTTTTTCAGTCTGTCACGGAAGGCGTGACGCTGGAGGCGGAAGGGCGGTATACGTCCCATGCCGCCTACGGGGAACAGTTCAAGGTCGACAGCTACGAGCTTCGCCAGCCGGAAGGGAAGGATGGTATCGAGCGATATCTTTCCTCAGGCGCCATCAAGGGCATCGGCAAGGCCCTGGCTGCCAGGATCGTGAAGAAATATGGCGAGGACACGCTCCGGATCATCGAGGAGGAGCCTGAACGGCTGATTGAGATCCGGGGAATCAGCGAGCGCATCGCCCGTGACATAGCACGCCAGGCGGCCGACCAGAAGAATATGCGGCAGGCCATGATGTTTCTTCAGCAATACGACATATCCATCTCTCTGGGGGTCCGCATTTACAAGGAATACGGCGAAAAGCTGTATGACATCCTGAAGGAGAACCCCTACCGGCTGGCCGATGACATAGACGGTGTAGGCTTTAAGACCGCGGATGTGATTGCGGCCAGGATCGGTATCGATCCCGACTCGGAGTACCGGATCCGCAGCGGCATCCTCTACACCCTGTCCATGGCCGCGGGAGAGGGCAGTGTCTACCTGCCCGAGCGCCAGCTCATCCGGCGCTGCGCCGCCATGCTGGGGACCGGTGAGGAGCTGGTGGAACGTCAGATCACCTCCCTGGCCCTGGAGCACAGGATCATGCTCCGCGACCACGAGCGGCGGCAGGGCACCGCGCAGGGCTACAGGAAAGCCTTTGAGCAGACGGACAACGGCGAGTGGGAGGATGACTTCTACACGGGTTGGGAACTTTACGACATGCCCGAGCGGGACGAAGAGGGACGCGAAACGGAGCGGATCGTCTACAGCAGTCACTACTATTATCTGGAGCTCAATACAGCCAGGATGCTGAACGACCTCAATATCCAGGTCCGGAAGGACGGACCGCTCCTCGAGAGCAGTCTGGACCGCCTGAAAAAGGGCAGAAATATCACCCTGGACGAGGACCAGGAGAATGCGATCCGGTGCGCGGCCAGGAACGGCCTGCTGATCCTGACCGGAGGACCGGGCACCGGCAAGACGACCACCATCAATGAGATGCTTCGCTACTTCGAGCTGGAGGATATGACGATCCGTCTGGCTGCCCCCACCGGGCGGGCTGCCAAGCGGATGACAGAGACCACCGGCTTCGAGGCCTCCACCATTCACCGGCTCCTGGAGTTCGGCGCTTCCGGCGAGGACCTCGCCGAGCGGGAGGAGGTCCGCTTTGAGAGAAATGCATCCAATCCCCTGGAGGCGGACGTCATCATCATCGACGAGATGAGTATGGTCGACATTTCTCTCATGCACGCGCTGCTCTCGGCCGTGACGGCCGGGACCAGGCTGATCCTGGTGGGCGACGTGGACCAGCTGCCGTCGGTGGGGCCGGGCAGCGTTCTCAGGGACATGATCCGGGCGGACGTCTTCCCATGTGTGCGGCTGCATCACATTTTCAGGCAGGCGGCTACCTCGGACATCGTGGTGAATGCCCACAAGATCAACGCTGGAGAAGCCATCCGGCTGGACAATAAGAGCCGGGACTTCTTCTTTCTCCGCCGGAGTGATGTGAATCTTATCATCAGCAATATCATCCAGCTGGTGCGGGACAAGCTTCCCCCCTACGTGGATGCCAAGCCTTTTGACATTCAGGTCCTTTCGCCCATGCGGAAGGGGCCCCTGGGCACCATACGGCTGAACCGCATTCTCCAGACTTACCTGAATCCGGCGGACGGCGCCAAGGCCGAGAAGGCCTTCGGCGATCGTGTCTTCCGGGTGGGTGACAAAGTCATGCAGATCCGCAACAATTACCAGCTGGCCTGGGAGATCAGGGGTCGGTACGGCACGGCCATCGCCACAGGGGAGGGTATTTTCAACGGGGATATGGGTATCGTTCGCTCTATGAACGATTATTCGGCCAGCATGAGCATCGAGTTCGACGATGGACGGATGGTCGACTATCCCTACGCGGATCTGGAGGAGCTGGAGCACGCCTACGCGGTGACGATCCATAAGTCCCAGGGCAGCGAGTATCCGGCCGTCATCATTCCCCTCCTCACCGGACCGTCCATGCTCATGACGCGGAACCTTCTTTATACGGCTGTCACCAGAGCGCGGAAATGTGTGACTATACTGGGAAGCGAGGAGACGGTGAGCAACATGATCGACAACGCCTCGGAGCTCGAGCGATATACCTCCCTTGACGAAAGGATCCTTGAAATTTGCAGTCTGACAGAATCCCACGGGGGCTGAGGGAAGCGGGCGGTCTTTTGCTGGACCTCATTTTCCCAAGGCGGTGCCCCGTCTGCCATGAGGCAGCCATGCCGCCTTACCATATCTGCCCGGCCTGCCGGGCGCGTCTTCCCTTTATCGGGACCGCGCGGTGCGGAAAATGCGGTAAGCCCGTGCCGGGTACGGACCGGCTCTGCGATGACTGCCGGACGCGGCAGCACGCCTTCGACAGGGGACTGGGACTCCTTCTCTATGACGAAACCATGCGGTCGACCATGTCCTACCTGAAGTACCGGGGCAGGAAGGAGTACGGGGAAGCCCTGGGCGAGCTTCTCGCGGAGTACACCGCTGACCTGGCCGCTCTGTGGCGACCGTCCGTCATTGTTCCCGTCCCCCTCCATCCTAAGAAAATGAACACCCGCACCTATAACCAGGCGGCGGAAATCGCCCGGCCTCTTGCCCGCGCCTTCGGCATTCCGATGGCGGAAACAATGCTGCGCCGAAGTTCGGAGACCCTGGCCATGAAGAATCTGGACGCAGTCGAGCGTTTCAGGAACCTGGAAGGCGCCTTTGAGCCCGGGCCGGGTTTCGTGCCGGCTCGCAGCGTACTCCTTGTGGACGATATCTACACCACCGGGGCTACCATGGATGCGGCTTCTCTGACCCTTCGTGAGGCCGGGATCCGTGAAATATACTTTCTGACGGTTTGCATTGGCGGCGGTTTCATGGTACAATACTAATCAACTATGTGTGAATGCCCTTCCGGCGGGCAGACCTGCCATGCCGGATACGGCCCGATCCCGGACGGGAGGAGAAATACAGACTATGATCGACCAGGAACGCGTGCTCCTCATGACGAAGCTGGCACGCTTTGAAAAAGGAAGAAAGGGAAAAGAAGCGCTCCAGATGCACAAGTATTACCGGAGCGATTTTCTGGCGCTTGCCCTGATCAAGACCTTCTTTCTGACGACCATCGGCTACGGACTCATGCTGGGAGTTACGCTCCTGGCCAACATGAGCTTCATCATGGACAACTTTAACCTGATCAATATCAGGGTGGCCGGCTCCATGATCCTGATCGGCTACCTGGTCCTCCTGGGGTTATCCATGGCGGTCGGCTATCTGCATGCCCTGATCCGATACAACAGGGCCAAAAAGCTCATGCGGGAGTACCTGTCCGATCTCGAAAAGCTGTCCGACATGTGAGAGCACGACAAAAGACTGATCTTTCCATAAACCTGTTTAAGGAGAATCCATGACGACCATACTTGAACTCAGAGAGAAACTGAAGGGTCTGTACGCCAATTACTCTACCTACATCGAAATCGTGCTGAAGCTCGTGCTGGCCCTTGTCTGCCTTATGTGGATCCGGTCCGCCTTTGACGGCACCGGTATCTTCAGCAATACCTACGTGATCCTGGTATCCGCCCTGCTCTGCTCGGTCTTCCCGCTCCGGATGACGCCGCTCATCTCCGGCATTTTCATCGTCGGCCAGGCCTTCGAGCTGGGACTCGACGTGGGTGCCATCTTTGCGGTCATGTTCCTGATCATCATTATCTTCTTTTTCAGGTTTGCACCGGATGACGGCCTCGCCATGATCCTCACGCCGGTCGGTCTCTCCCTGGGAATACCGGCGTTCATTCCCCTCTGCGTGGGTGTTCGGAAAAAGCCCACTGCGGCGGTTGCTGTCATTTTCGGAAGTTATGTCTACCACCAGATCCTCCGGCTCAACGAGAGCCGGGCTGCCCTCGCGGAGCTTCCTCTGACTGAGTTCATGGATCGGTTCGACCTGATTTTTATCAATCTTATTGCGAACCGCAATATGGTGGTGGGCATGTTCGCCATGACAGCCGCCATCGTCATCACCTTCGCCGTCTGCCGTCTGGGTTTCAACCATGCTTTCGAGGCGGCTGTGGTGTTCGGCGGCGTGGTCTACGTGGTCTTCATTCTCATGGGCAATTCCATGGCCGGGAGCACCTTTGCTGTTCCGTCCGTGATCGGCATGACACTGGTGAGCACCCTGCTGGCTCTGGTCGTGGAGTTCTATTTCCTCTCCCTCAATTACAAGGGAACGGAGAAGATGGAATTCGAGGACGACGAATATTATTACTATGTCCGCGCCGTCCCCAAGATGTATGCCTATAAGCGCCGCATCCAGCTTGAAAAGGAGGAGGAGGCTGCGGAAGGCGGGCCGGCTGTCGAGGAGGTGCCCGACATCGCCCATCCGGACGTCAATTCCGTAGACTTTGAGCGCAAGCTCGAGGATTCACTGAAAAATCTGTAACGTACAGATCCGGACGCAGGACCGGTCGGGGACTGCGTCCTTTGCGCGAAAAGAAATGCACCTGGATGACAGCCGTTGACATGCATCAGCCGGGAGAAAGGAGGTCGGGAAAATGTCTTCTATACTCGAAATGCTGAAGAATCTGATTTCCGGCCTGTATTTCCCGAGGATCGGGCTCAGTGATGTGGTCGAAATTCTGATCCTCGCGGCTCTCATTTACGTGATCATGGTCTGGATCCAGCGGACCCGGGCCTACACGCTGCTGCGAGGCATGATCACGGTCGTCGTCTTCCTGACGCTGGTCAGGCTCTTTCAGCTGTCGGCCATCTGGTGGATCGCCCAGAATCTGGCGTCCATCGCCCTGCTGGCCCTGGTCATTATTTTCCAGCCGGAGCTCAGAAAAGGTCTGGAATCCCTGGGCAACAGGAGCTTTTTCTCCATGCTGGTCCCCTTCGATTCCCAGCATCAGGAGCGCTTCACAGAGAACACGATCAATGAGATCGTCCGCGCTGTCAACGACATGAGCGAGGTGCGGACAGGAGCCCTGATCGTCATCGAGCAGCAGATCCTGCTCACGGAATTCATCAGCACCGGCATCGAGCTGGACGCCCGGATGTCCTCCCAGCTGCTGACCAACATATTCGAACACAACACGCCGCTCCATGACGGCGCTGTTGTGGTGCGTGGGGACAGGATCGTGGCGGCCACCTGCTATCTGCCCCTCTCTGAAAATGTATCCATCAGCAAGAAGTTCGGCACCCGTCACCGCGCCGGCCTCGGCATCAGCGAGGTCAGTGACGCCTTTACCATCATCGTTTCCGAGGAGACCGGCAGGGTGTCCTACTCCTATATGGGTGTTCTGAACACCGGTGTCACCGCCAGCGACCTCAGGGAGCAGCTCCACAACGTTCAGCGCAATACCATGAACGACAGAAATGAGAGCAAGTTCCGCATCTGGAAAGGAAGGGACAGCAATGAAGAGTAGACTGCTTCGCCATCCCGGCCTCAAGATAGCTTCGCTGGTGCTGGCATTTTTCATCTGGCTCGTGGTGGTCAATGTTTCGAACCCGGTCCAGGTCAGAACAATTACAGGCGTAAAGGTCAATGTCTCGAACGCCTCCTATGTGGAGAGCCGCGGTCTGTCCTACAGGATCGAGAACGGGTTTGACACCATAGCCGTCACGGTCAAGGGCAACCGGTCGACCGTGGAGCGGCTGACGGCTGACCGGATCACCGCGACCGCCAACCTCACGCAGATCATAGATTTCGACTCCGACCCGGTCATGGTACCGCTGTATGTCACGGTGCCGAACGTGTCCGCCGAGAATGTGACGGCAGTACCGAGGAACATCGAGGTCGTCATTGAGGAGACAGTGACCAGAGAATTCGTGATCACGCCCACTGCGGGTTCGACGAAACCTCTCAACGGTTATGAGGTCGGAGATCTGACCTGCTCGCCCGAGAAGCTCACCATCCGCGGCCCTGTCAGTATTATCGACAAACTCGACCGCGTCTCCGCCGCCGTGGATGTCACCAACCTCTCACGGGATACAGACCTCTCGCCGACCATGAGCATCTACGACAAGAACGGGGAGGTCCTCTCGGCGACCGAGATGTCTTATCTGAACATGAGTGTCAATGAGAGTGATGTGACGGTGCATGTGGACCTCTACAGAGTCCATGCCGGCGTGACCCTGGCCGGAGAGACCAGCGGCGAGCCTGCCGCCGGCTTCCAGGTCGGGCAGGTGACCATCACGCCTGCGACCATATCCGTCGTGGGCAATCAGGAAGCGCTGGACGCCCTGGCTGACCAAAACGATACCATCACGATCGATGAGGCTTCCGAAGCGCTGAACGTCACTGGCGCCGACAGCGATCTTGATATCAACGTCGATATCCGGGAGTTCCTGCCGGACGGCATCAATCTGGCGGAGGACGTCAGCTATACTGCGGTCGTGACCATCCAGATCCTGCCCTATGGCAGCAAGTCCATCAGTTTTTCCACCAGGAACATCAAGGTGACGGGGCTGGCTGAGAACCTCAACAACGTCTTCAGCTCCGACCGGGTGGAGATCCGGGTGAGAGGTACGGATGAAGCGCTGGAAGCGCTTGACGCCTCCGGAATCACTGTGACGGCCAATCTGACCGGCTATGGCGTAGGTCAGGTAAATATACCGCTCTCTGTACAGCTGCCTGATGAGTGCGAACTGGTGGAGGAAGTCTTTGCGGCGGCCACGATCACAGCGACGGAGAAGCCCGAGGAACGGCCGGAGAACACAGATCAGTCTGAGAACGGTCAGGCTGTGAACAATAATGAGGGCTGACGCCCTGGCAATACAAAAGGGAAGATCCGGCACGCTCCGGGAGATACGGAGATGCTGCCGACCCGTGGGGCGCATGGGAAGGACACCCCGCAGCATTACTGAATGGAGGACAAAAGGATGGTGACCAGATCTGTAGTCGTAAACAATGTGACGGGGCTTCATTTGAAACCGGCTGCCAACTTCTGCAAGGAAGCTATGAAATATAAGAGCCTGATCACGTTCACCTTCGAGAGCACCACGGCCAATGCCAAGAGCGTGCTTTCCGTTTTGGGTGCCTGTGTCAAATGCGGCGATACGATCGAGATCGTATGTGACGGTGTGGATGAGCAGGAAGCGCTGGACAATCTTGTGAAGGCCGTGGAGAGCGGCCTTGGAGAATGAAGACAGAAGGGATAAGTTCTATGGTAAGGGGTATTGGAAAAATAAAGGTTTCCGCTGCCGCTGTCGCGATGGCTGTCATTTTGACGGTCATGGGCACGGCACTTCCGGCCATGGCCGCGGAGGCAGGCAGCGAATCTCAGGAAGTGAAGACTGAGGCGGCGGCCGCAGGGGAGAGCGGGTCCGACGCGCAGACCGCCTGGCCCGAGGATCCGACGATTTCCTCCACGGCGGCATGTCTCATTGACGCGAAAACGGGAGTCGTCCTTTACGGAAAGGCAA
>CACXEL010000302.1 GCA_902766655.1 uncultured Lachnospiraceae bacterium
GAGGCGGAAAGACTTCTTGCGGAAGGAGCAGCTGACCTGATCGGCGTCGGGAGGGCCATGCTGAAGGATCCGGATTGGGCGGTCAAGGCTTTGGAGTAAAAAACGAAAAAGATATTATTTGCGCCGGGTGGCGAAAACGAGGGGCAGCCCTTTTTCTCAAAGCGTATGATTCTGAGAAAAAGGGCTGTCCCTCGTTTTTTGTGAAAAAAATCGTGCGGAGAAAAGGTGGGAGAGGAGAGTACTCACAAACAATAAGGCTAAAAAAGAGAAAAAACGAAAATACGAACTACTAAAAATCGAATAATTATCGGTACGAATAACCGGATGTGGATAAAAATGTGGGCTTATTTTGGGGAGTGGATGAAAAAGCGATTATGTGGGTAACTTAAGGCAAAACAGGGAAGAGTCATACAGAAAATAATACGAATAAGCGGACAAATATAAAGGAAAGAATCCACAATCAATTAATATCTTTTGAAAAATGCAGGCATAACGAGTCCGGATGCAAAAGATTGGCAACGCCGATCACGCCTTGGTCAGCTGTATTGTTCGCATGAGATTATCGATGTATTTCAGAACTTGATTTGGTTTAGCGAATAGATCCATAGTCTTCCGCGCAGTATCCTTTGTGCAGGGCAGCCGGTGGCCGTGGCTGACTGCTCTCGCGATCTGTCAATGACGGTTGGCAGCAAGCTGCTGTATTTAGCTGTGTGATGAAAGCACATTTCCAAGAGCGCTGTTTTCGCGGAACCGGAAAACGATGTGAAAGCGACAGAGAGGAAAAACTTTTTCTGAAAGGCAGGAAATCCTCATGAAAAAGACAAGTCTTCATTGAATCCATTTTTTTATCAATTCAGTCTCATCATTATCCTGTCATGATCGGCACAGATGATTTACATAAATAAATTATGTAAACCAATATCTGGAATATGTTTACATAAATTAAATATGTCAACAAAATCCATCTGCAGAACGATTTCTACCTAAAAAGCAGAAATACATTGTCCACCGTACCCCCTCATTTCGATTAATTCAATAAGAAACTAAGAAAGTATTACACTGGCAGTCACATATCATGATCCAGGGCGCTTTCGCGGAGCGAACAGCCCGTCAACCGTCGATTCCTTCAGAATTACCCATACCATTCAACCTCCCAATCATACCCAGGGCGCTTTCGCGGAGCGAACAGCCCGTCAACCATCGATTCCTTCAGAATTACCCATACCATTCAACCTCTCGATCATACCCAGGGCGTCTTCGCGGAGCGAACAGCCCGGCCGCAGCTGATTCCTACAGCTTCCCCCACAACCAGCGATTGAGCCTGAAGGACTGTCCCTCAGGCTCAATCGCGCTCCCGACCCCGCCACAATCTGCCGAGCCCCGAGTTTAACGAATAGATGCCTCAAGAAGCATGAAAAACCCCTATCCACCGATGGTATCTATTCGTTAAACTCGCGTTTGTGGAATAGATGTAGGGCGGAAATATTTGGAAAGTTATATATTTATAGCAACTCCCCTTTTCACCTTGTATCAAAAATGTTATATTATTGTAACAGTTTGGAAATGTAATCATTTTCAATGAAACGGATACATTCTTCATACCCCGGGTAACATATTCATTGCTTCAAAAGTATCACGGTCTTCCGGCTGATCAAAGGCGTAACACACCATGTAATCTGAAAAAAGTCTTCCGTCGCCCGGTCCCCCGCGCACACCGGAATCCTGTGATTCCGCATGCACCTATCCATCTTTTCACGGAGGCAAAATCCCATGAAAACAAAAACCCTGAAGAAACTCACAGCGCTGGTCCTCTCAGCCGTCCTCCTCACCGCCTCCCCGGTCATGGCCTCGGAAATGTCCGACTCCGCAGAGCCCGAGATCATCCTGGCGGATAACGATGATGATCCTGGCGCGGACGATGCAGCCATCGCGGATGCGGCTGATGACCTTGATACAGTCATCACCGACGCGGCAGGCACCGACGGGGAATCTGTCGATTCCTCTTCCGGTGAATCGAACACAGATTCTGATGATATCGATCCGGAGGCTCCCGGCGAGGACGATCTGAACGACGAGTCCGGCGACGACGGGGACTTCATTTCCGACGACGGCAGCGCTTCCGAAGGCGAAGTCACAGACGGATCCGCAGAAGAGACGGAAACGCCGATTCCGGAGGCGGAGGAGATCCCCGAGGAAGCTCCCGAAGCAGTTGATCCCGAAGCGGAGCCTGCGGTCGATGCTGAGGAACCGGCCGAGGTGCTTCCCGAGGAGGAAGAAAATCAGGACACCACCGCCCTGACGGCGCTCTCCTTCCAGGACGAGGCCCTGATCGCTCTGTTCAACGCCCGCATGAACGTCTCCGACGCTGCCCTTCTGGCGCGCTTTGGCGAAGTGCCCGGCTCCCTGTCCGCTGTCACCGGCAGTCTCCCGGAACAGATCGGTGAGGATGTTGACGCCATGCTGCGCACCTATTATGCCTACACTGCGCTGGATCTGACCGGTGCGGGCACGTCCTTTGTCTATCCGGAGGGCATGCTTGACCGCTGGAATGCCATGAAGGCATCCATGGCGGGCATTTCCGTTCACGCCGTTATCCCGTCCGTGGATATCATGGCGGTCTATACGGACGGAAATCTGATCAGGGTCGAAACCGAGGAGATTTATTTTGTCAGGGGATCCGGCTCGGATCAGTCTGTGCTCTCCTACGTATTCCACAATGTGTTCTCATTTTCCGCCGATGAGGAAACTGTCATTCTGACGGGCGTTCAGGATTATGACAGCTTCTACGGTTCGGAGGAGGATTACATTTCCATGGAGGTCGCGGCCAGCTATACCGGCGGCAAGTACGGTGTGGCCGAGAGCGCCATGGTGGAGGATGCGATCCAGTGGGCTCTCGCCACCGCCAAGGACCAGACCCACGGCTACAGCCAGGCCCACCGCTGGGGGCCGGATTACGACTGCTCTTCCTTCGTCATCTCCTCCTTCGGGCATGCAGGCTTTAACCTTGGCTATATGAACTGGCCCAACGACGATGACCATGAGGACGATCTCTACTATACCGGCAATCTCAAGCAGCCGTTCATCGATGCCGGCTTCACCTGGATTCCTGCCAGCGAACTGGGCGGTCTGGACACACCCACCAACTTAAAGCGAGGCGATATCGTTCTGAGGGAGTACCACCATACGGAAATCTACATCGGCAACGGTTATCTGGTGGGCGCCCATGGCTGCGAGAGCTCCGAAGCACACCCGAACAGAAGTCCGGCGACCGGTGACCAGGCCGATGAGGTCAGCGTCATCAAATACACCAACTACTACGGCAAAGGCTACGACGGCGTCCTTCGGCTCCTCGAGGAGCCTGATTATGCCACCGGATCCTACACGGTCACCTCGGCGGTCAATATCCGGACCGGTCCCGCCACCTGCTATGATATCATTTCCGTTCTCCCTGCGGGGTCCCTCGTAAAAATCCTTGAAGTCCGCGGAAAATGGGGGCGCTTTGCCGCCAATCGCTGGATCAGTCTCCACTGCGCCACCCCGAATCTGCAGAAGATTTCCATCGACAAGGTCACCGTTTCCGGGGTGAACAGCACCTACGATTTTACCAATAAAGCCATCAAGCCGGCCGTGACGGTCAGGTACAACGGCCAGACGCTGAAGAAAGGCACCGATTACACGGTCAAATACAGCGGCAACAAGCGGCCTGGCACTGCGACGATCACGCTTACAGGCGACGACGTTACGCTGACTGGCACCAGAACGATTCATTTCGAAATCGTTCCGCGGGCCGGCACCTATCTCACAACGGTTGCCATCAACCTGAGGGCGGAGGCGAACACCGGCTCGACGAAGCTCCTTCAGATGCCCTCTGGCTCCTATGTCTACGCCTCCAATATCAAGAAGGTGGGCAAATATTACTGGGCAAAGACCACTTTCAAGGGCAAGACCGGATGGTTCTTCTTCGGGTACGGAAATTACCTCACATCCAAGGATATAGCGACGGGACTTGTCACGAACGGCACCATGGATCCGGCAAAGACATATATGATCGTATCGGCCGACGATCCGACCTACACACTTGGGACGGCTTCCATCAAACCCGGCCGGTATGCCGCTTTCTACAAGGTCAACAGGTCGTCCGAGAGACAGCGGTTCCGCTTCACAGCCGGATCGGACGGCGCCTATATGATCGAGAGCGCCTATTCCGAGCAGGCGCTGGCGCCCCGCGGCGGCAGTACCGCAGCCGGTGTCAATCTGAATCTGCAGACTCCGGCCGCCACCGCCATCCAGTCCTGGAAGGTGCGGAGCAACGGGGACGTGACCTTCTCCTTCATCAATGCCGCCACCGGCAGGGCTTTCCGGTGTGCAGGCGGCTCGGCCGCCTACAAGACCGCGGCCGAGACCTATACCGATACTCCCTCCTCAGCGGGACAGAAATTCTTCCTGATCGAGGTCTCCGGTGTATCGAACGGCTATGACGGTCTGTACTATATCAGAAAGGGGACCGGCCAGTACGTCATGATGGTCAGGAACAAGAGCCTGGACGTCAACGCGCCCCTGGTCCTCTACAAGCGGACGAGTGTTGCCGCCAAGAAGTTCCGCCTGGTCTACAGCGGTGGCGGATATTACCGTATCCTCGCCAGCAATACCGGGTATGCGGTCACCATAAAGGATGATTCCGACGATATCCTGACGCCTCTTGTCATGAACGACTGGAAGGGGACAGCCTCTCAGCTGTGGAAGCCCGTGGCCAACCCGGACGATACGATCTCCTTCATCAATCCCAACGGATATGCCATTTCTCTCACGGGAAATAAAATAGCCAACAAGACGGTCATCCGGATCGACAGTTTCGATAACAAGGATGCCGAGAAGTGGACGCTCAGGAGGATTTCCTGACCGCTCTCCCGCCCTGCTTCTCAGGGGGGCTCGAAAGTGAATAGAAAAGATGATTCAGCCCCGGCGAGGGATGTATAGTATCCCTCGCCGGGGCTGAATCAGGTAAAAAACGAACAAATTTTCCCGAATATGCGTTTGCATTTTTCCCGCCGGTGTGCTATACTGGGCCTAATTAAGGAGGTGCTCAGATATGGCATACGGTAAGATCACGAAAAAGCAGATGGAGATCCTGGACTATATCAAGGCTCAGATCATCAACAAGGGGTTTCCGCCCTCCGTCAGGGATATCTGCGAGGCTGTCAGCTTGAAATCCACCTCCTCGGTGCACGCGCACCTCGAGACCCTCGAGAAGAACGGCTATATCCGCCGCGACCCCACCAAGCCGAGGGCCATCGAGATCCTGGACGACAGCTTCAACGAGCGCAGGACCAGCAATCTGGTCAACGTTCCCTTGATCGGTACCGTTGCAGCCGGTCAGCCGCTCCTGGCTGTGGAGAATATCGAGTCCTATTTCCCGATCCCCTCCGAGTACCTGCCGCACGGCAACACCTTCATGCTCAAGGTCAAGGGTGACAGCATGATCAACGCCGGTATCTTCGACGGGGACAGCGTAGTGATCCTCGAGACCGGCACTGCCCATGACGGGGATATGGTCGTGGCCCTGGTCGGTGACTCCGCCACCGTCAAGACCTTCTACCGCGAGGAGGGTTTTGTCCGCCTGCAGCCGGAGAACGATACCATGGATCCCATCATCGTCACCGAAGACCTGCGGATCCTCGGCAGGGTCATCGGCGTGATGCGGTTCTTCAGCAAGTAATATAGTCTTTTGAACAAACTGAGCCCGGAGCCTTCAGGGGTGTATTCCTGAAGGCTCCGGGCTTAGTTGTTGTCATTTTACGGGGCGGCCGGCCTCTGCTTCTCCGTGATCCGTCGGATACGGCCGGTTTCCTGCCCTTTCTCCTGCAATAGGCGGGGCGGGCGGCCACTGCTCTCTCACCAGAAGACCCGGATCGTGTAAAGTCTCTCCGAGTACTGGTGATAATAGGTGATGCTGGTCAGGTCGTCCCAGGACATCCGGCGCTGGAGGGCGTCCGCCACCATGCCCCCCTCAAAGAGCTGGGCCATGGCCTCCCGGTAGGCCTCCCCGCTACCGAACTTGAAGAGCACCTCGGTGCGGCCGTTGTCCACGGCGTCCATGAGGGCGAAGGAGACTCTGTCGTAGTCGAAGGTCTCGTAGTAGAAGCCGTTCAGGATGTAATAATCGTAGCTTCTGTCGTTACAGTCTGAAGACGTATAATTCTCTCCCACTGCGTGTCCGGTCCGGCTCATCTCCTCAGAAGTCAGACAGAGGTAATCATAGGAAACGAAATCCGGGTCCGAGATGGTCTCCCCCAGATAGGTCGGATCGCCCCAGGTCACATCCACCAGGGTGTCCACGCCGTCGATGGTGACCAGGTTCCAGGCGTGGGATTCAGGGGTCCCGTCCGGCCCGTAGGCGGTGCCGCTCAGAAAGGCGCAGGGAATGCCTTCGCGGTCCATGAGGTATTTGAAAGCTCTGGCGTAGCCGGCGCAGACGCTCAGACGGTCCAGAAAGACGCTCTGGATATTCTGGGTCTGGGCACCGGTCAGGCCGCTGTCGTAGTCCGTTTTCTTTATGATGTATTCGTAGGCGGCTTTGACCTTGTCGTAGGTGGTGGCGTTCTCCGGGAGCGAGGCCTCGTATTCGAGGACGGCAGTCTCGATCAGGGCGTATGTCTCGTCAATCGTGCCGGGATCTATGTTGAAGTCAAAGCTCAGCTGGACCACAGACGCCCCCTCAAGGCCGTAGACGGACGCTTTGCCGTCCATCCAGAAGAACTCCGGGTGATCGTCCAAAAGGGCGTTCAGGGCCCTTCCGGCGTCGCTGGTGGAGCAGGCCGTGATGAACATGGAAGTCTTCCGGGCACAGACACCCGTATAGAGCTCCCGGTAAAGCTGCTGAACGTCCTCGGGCAGGTGCGCGTAGCTGAAGCCGGAAAGCCCCTGGGTCTCCTCCTCCGGATCGGCCCTCATAAGCTCGGCCGCGTCCGCGGGGATGAAGTCCGCGCTTTCGCTCTCCTCTTCTGCCGGCACGGGGGCCTCGACGGCAGGCGCCACGGTGCTCTCCTCGGATGGGGCTGCAGGCTCGGCGGTGGGAGCCGGATCATCCTGTTCGACTGCCTGCTCGACCGTTTCTGTCCGGTCCTCCCTGAGCTGGGAGGAGGCCGTGCGGAACCTCCCCGAGTCGAGGACGCTCAGGACCAGCCGAAAGGCCAGAAAAGCCACAAGAAAAATGAAAAGCGCTGCGAGGATCCCCCGCAGCGCCCTGAATAGCCACTTCATGCCAGCTCTTCTTCCGTCAGGACACGTCCGTCCTTCCAGATCCGGTCAAGGTCGTAGAAGCCGCGCGCTTCCTCATCAAAGATGTGGACCACAACGCCCTTGAAGTCGATCAGCGTCCAGTTGGCGCCCCGGTGGCCTTCCACATGGTCGGGGTCAAAGCCGGCCTTGTGGGCCTCCTCCTGGACCGCGTCGGACATGGCGTCCGTCTGGTTCAGGTTGCGGCCGGTGCCGATTACAAAATAGTCTGCCAGCGGGGAGATACCGTCGATCTCGACGACCTTGATATCCTCACCCTTCTTGTCTGCCATGGCCTTGGCGACAATGGCTGCCAGCTGTCTGGATTCAGCTTTTTCCATAAAGTGTCTCCTTTCTGTCTGGGACCGGGCAGCCCGCCCGTAAGGCGGCGCCGGCTCCTGGTTGGGACACGGTCAGGTGCCCGAAGAAGTCCGTTTTAAATGCAGACCCCTATAATAATTAAACGCCATTTGGGTGTGTTCGTCAACCTGCTCTTCGCGGGGACGGACATTCTTTTGGCATTTGGCGTCCAGATAGGCGATGGTGTCCCGGAGGATCGCATAGCAGCACTCGTTCAGGTCCGAAAAAGCCAACTTTCGAATCTCGGGAAGGTTGGCCGCCTTGAAGCGGCCGGGCTCGATGTAGTCGGCGATGAAGATGATCTGCTCCAGAGGCGTCATATCCTCAGTGCCGGTGGTGTGCCACTTGATGGCGGAGAGGATCTCCGGATCCTTCACGTGGTATTTTTCCTCTGCCAGCCAGGCGCCCAGCTTGGCGTGGAGCAGATAGGGGTTCTTCCGCTCGATTTCCGCCACGGGGATTCCGTTCTTTTCGCAGAGCAGGATCTGTTTCTTGTCAGGTATGTTCTTGGCCGCGTCGTGGAGCAGGCCGGCCGTCTCGGCCCGGTGGTGGTCGAGACCGTGGGCCATGGCCATGGCTGCCGCCGTGTAGCGGACGCCCTGGCTGTGGCGGAACCGGTCGTCGTCGAGATATTTTTTCAGCTTTCGGCTGAACTTGTCCAGGTCGTATCTATCTGCCGGCATAATCAGGTCTCCCACATTGTTACGTCTCCGCTTCTCTTCAGGGCGGAGCAGACGGTCGTTTGCAAGGCGAACACCCTGGTCTTAAGGGTCTCCTGCCGGTAATATGCCTCAGCATCCTCAGGGGCGCGGCAGGCAGACGGTCGTTGCACAGCGCCAATGGCCTGCCTTCTCAGGTCCGGTCAGGGGCTCTGTATATATTTTCCTCCGCGATGATGGCTGCGACTGTGTCAGGCACGTAGTAGCGGATGCTCCTGCCCTCTTCGATCCAGCTCCTCAGGAGGTGGGATGAAATGTCAATATTGGGGGTGTCCAGCTTCTCGATCTGGGCATTGAAAAGCCCGGAGATGTACTCGATCTGCCTGTCCAGGGCTTCCTCCTTCACATGATCTCTTGTCGCGACGACAAGCACGCAGTGGGCGGCGATCCTGGCCGGCTCCCGCCACTCGTCGAAGTAAAAGAGGGAATCCGCTCCGATGATGAAGTAGTACTCGCAGTCGGGGTTGGCCGACGTGAGCTCCTCCAGCGTCCGGTAGGTGTAGGTGTAGCCTTCCTCGTGCATTTCATAGTCCGAGAGCTCGAAATGGGGGTTGCCGGCGATGGCGGCCGCCACCATGCGGAGCCTCTGGTCGTTGGTGGCCCTGCCGTCCCGGTCCCTCTTGTGGGGCGGGTTGCCGCTGGGCATGAAGACGACCTTCTCAAGGCCGAACCGGGCATAAGCCCGCTCGGCCAGGATGAGATGCCCTATGTGGATGGGATCGAAGGTCCCGCCCATGATACCGATCTTTCGCATACTTACCTCGGAAGTTCGATCTTCTTTTTGTCGTCCTTGCCCGGGCGGTAGAGGACGATCTTCTTTCCAATCACCTGGACGATTTCCGAGTGGGTGCGCTCGGCAAGGATCTCGGCGAGTGCCCTGGGATCGTCATCGCAGTTCTGATGGACGCCGATCTTGACAAGCTCTCTGGCCGCCAGGGCTTCCTCGACGTTCTTTGTGTTCTCGGGTGTGAGGGAGGCCTTGCCCAGGAAAATGATTGCATTTTCCGTCATGGCAAGGCTCTTCAGATAAGCTCTCTGCTTACTGGTCATCATTCTTCCATATCCTCCGGCTCTTCGCTGAAATAATCAAATTCGTGGCCGTACATCTTGACGGTCTGTCCTTCCCGGATGCCTTCCTCGCGCAGGCGGTCAAGGATGCCGGACCGGCGGAGGAAATTCTGGAAGAACATAAAGCCCTTCTCGGA
>CACXEL010000303.1 GCA_902766655.1 uncultured Lachnospiraceae bacterium
AGTCCGAGCGAGCGGGAGCGTCCCGAATAGAGGAGACATCTGTCCGCCCGGCTGAGGCGGCTGCCCCGCCCCCGCCCCGCGCGTCGGCTGCCAGTCCGAGCGAGCGGGAGCGTCCCGAAGAGAGGAGACCTCTGCCCGCCCGGCTGAGGCGGCTGCCCCGCCCCCGCCCGCGCACCTTCCCTTTTGCCCATAAGTAAACGGCCCGTGGTTTTATTCCCACGGGCCGTTGCATGTTGCGGAGATTATCTGTGCTGCAGGGCGATCCAGTCGAAGAGGTCCAGAGCCTTGCCATCGGCGCATACCGGCTGGCCGTCGAAATCGACCTTGCAGTCGTTGTTGAGGACAGGAATCCAGGCGAAGTGGCCCATGTAGTGCCACGGGTTGCCGTTGGCGTCCTTGAAGAGGCCGTGCATGTCGTAAATGCCGTCCCAGAAGGTGAAGACCACCTTCTTGGCGCCGGCCGCTAGCAGACGGTTGTAAGTCGGCACGACGGTCTTGGCGGGCGGCACGATCGGGTCGTCCTTGGCGTGGGTGAACCAGATGGGCAGGTCCTTGATGGCCTTGATCTTCTCGTCGGGAATAGTGTCGTCGAACAGGGCCTCGCAGATCGGGAAGGCCGCCGCGAAGAAGTCCGGATAGTCGATGACCATGCGCATGGTCATGAAGCCGCCGTTGGAGTCGCCGCCCACGTAGATCCGGTCGGTGTCGATGGCGCCCGCGAAGCGGGAAATGAACTCATCGATGGCATATTTCAGTGCCTCGACATAGATGGACTTGCCGGAGGTACCATAAGTCATGGAGCCGTCGTCCAGCCACATGGTGGGGCACTGCGGCGAGAAAATGAAAGCCCCCCCGAACTTCTTCTGGATCGCCTCCTTGGCCAGGGCAGGGACCTTATTTCCCGTGTAAGAGATGGCCGTCTCCTGGCCGCCCTCGCCGGCGCCGTGGAGCCAGACGATCAGGGGCTTCTTCCCGGTATCGATGGGCGGGACGAAATAGCCGTAGCGGAGCGGGGTGACCGGATGGTGGGAGACATCCTCCAGGAAGAGGTCGCGGTCCGGATTGAAGACGCCAGCGCAGCTGTCGAAGACCAGACCCGTCAGCGCATCCTTGCCTTCGCCGATGGCGGCCAGCTGGGTGATCCGGTAGTTGGAGACCGTGTAATACTCATGGCCGTTGATGTTGGTGAAGTCGGCGGAAATGGCGGAGCAGCAGGGGTAGAGGGGGCCGAAGGGCATTTCCAGTGTCACATAGCCGCTCTCGGCCAGGGGTGTGCCGTTGATATCGGACGGATAAGCCTTGAGGACAGGACGATAGCCCTTGGAGGGCAGGAACTCGTCGCGGTGGAGGAAGTCCTTGGGGACCATGATCTGGCGCCCGTTCTTGCCGAGGATCTCGACGTAGACGTTGAAGGCGTTCTCGGGGAGCTCGCTCTCCTTGACCGGCCTCGGCATGGCGAGTGTGAGTTTTGTGATGTAGGGGCCGAAATCGGTGATTTCAATGTGCTGATAGTAGATGTTGCCCATAGGTACCTCCTTGTGAGTATTGATTTCTGCCGGTCAGGAGCTTTTTCTCCGGATCAGCGTTGTGTTCATTTCTATCTTCATGGGGGCAGATGCACGGTCGCGGATCAGCGTGACCAGGCGCTCCGCGGCGACCTTGCCCATTTCGCCCTTGGGAACATGGATGGTGGTCAGGGAGGGGTCCACGACCAGGCTGGCCGGCAGGTTGTCGAAGCCGACGATGGCCACATCTTCCGGGATCCGATAGCCGGCCTCCTTGAAGGCCTTCATGGCGCCCAGGGCGATGAGGTCGTTGTCCGCGAAATAAGCCCGGGCGATCGGGTCGCTGCTTCGCAGGATCTCCTTCATGTCGGCGTAGGCGCCGTCGATGGAGGGCGTCAGGAAATGGACGACGCTCCCCGCGGAGGACATGCCGTTGGCCCGGACCGCCTTGAAGAAGCCCGAATTGCGCTCGACGAAATTGCCGATGGGGTAGGAGGAGCGCAGGTAGCCCGGCTGCCGGCCAGTCACCTTGATGAGGTGGGCGGCTGCCTGGTAGGCCCCCTGCACGTTGTTGATGAGGACGTAATCGCAGTTGAGATCCTCAAAATAAGTGTCCAGGATCACGTAGGGCAGGGGCAGCTTCTGGATCCGGCGGACGTTGTCCCGGGTCATCTCCGTGCCCAGGACCACCATGCCGGCGCAGTCCGAGAACTGGATGGCCTCCAGCTGGTCCTCGATGGTCTCCTCGTCCTCCAGGAGGTAGCTGATCTGCATCTTGTAGTCCGCCTTGCGGCAGCCCTCGGCCACCCCCTCGGAGAGCTCCAGGAAGAAGGGCGTCTCCCCGACGATGGCGCCGTGCTTGCGGTAGATGACCAGGTGGATGGTGCCCCGGATGTTGTGCTTTTCGGCCAGCTTCGTGAAGTCGTAGCCGTGCTTCTCGGCAGTCTCCAGAACCAGCCGTCTGGTGTCCGTGCTGACTCCTGGCTTGTTGCTGAGGGCCATGGAGACGGCTGCGGGGGATAGTCCGAGGATGTGTGCCAGTTCCTTTGCTGTGATGGACATATGGCCTCCTTTCCGCGGATTTGCTTTCATTTCTTAATCTACAGTCTAAACTCTTCTGAATTTCCCTGCAACAATTAAGTTAAGAATTTAGTAAAAAACACTTAATTTTGCGCTGAAATTCAGGAGCCAATCCTGTATTATTAAGCCATGAGCAAATGAAAGGCCGCGGCCTTAAGCAATATGAAAAGATGGAGGAAATGAAAACATGGCAGCAAAAATCAAGATCGGCTTCGCCCCCACAAGACGCAGCATTTTCAGCGCCCCCGACGCGATCAAGTACGCCGGCCTGACCAGAAAGCGCCTGACTGAACTCGGCGTCGACTACGTCGATATCGAGGACATCAACGCTGACGGCCTGCTCTACGATGACGCCGGCCTGGCTGTGACCATCGAGCGCTTCAAGGCCGAGAAGGTGGATGGCATCCTTCTGGCCCATGAGAACTTCGGTACCGAGTATGAGTGCGCCCGCCTGGCCAAGGCCCTCAATGTGCCGGTCCTCCTCTGGGGACCCAGGGATGAGAGACCCGAGCCCGACGGCGGCCGTCTCCGCGACTCCCAGTGCGGCCTCTTCGCCACCGGCAAGGTCCTCCGCCGCTTCGGCGTTCCCTTCACCTACATGACCAACTGTCGCCTGGAGGACCCCGAGTTCGAGCGCGGCATCAAGGACTTCCTGGCCGTCTGCAACGTCGTCAAGGTCTTCAGAAAGACCCGGATCCTGCAGATCGGTCCGCGCCCCTTCGATTTCTGGTCCACCATGTGCAACGAAGGCGAGCTGCTTGAGAAGTACAACATCCAGTTGGCTCCCATCCCGCTTCCCGAGTTGAGCGACGAGATCAAAAAGTGGAAGAAGGAAGGCACTGAGGTGAAGAAGGTCATCGACTACTGCAAGGAGAACATGACCTGCAGCATTTCCGACGCCGGTCTTGAAAATGTCGCCGCCCTCAAGGTCGCCATGAAGGCCCTGGCCGACAAGTACGGCTGCAACGCCATCGCCATCCAGTGCTGGAACGCCCTCCAGGGCGAGATCGGCATCATGCCCTGCGCCGCCAACGCCCTCCTCAATGAGGAAGGTATCCCGGTCATCTGCGAGACCGACATCCACGGCGCCATCTCCCAGCTCATGGTCGAGGCCGCTTCCATGAACGAGCGCCGCGTCATGTTCGCCGACTGGACTGTCCGCCATCCGGACAATGAGAACGGCGAGCTCCTGCAGCACTGCGGCCCGTGGCCGATCTCCGTCGCCCGCGAGAAGCCGACCATCTGTGTGCCGGTCGGCTTCCCGCAGAACGGCGCTGTCTCCGCAGAGGCCAAGCACGGCCCCATGACCATCGCCCGCTTCGACGGCGACGGCGGCGAGTACAGCCTGCTCCTGGGCCATGCCCGCGGCATCGACGGCCCCTGGACCCGCGGCACCTATGTCTGGATCGAGGTCGCCAACTGGAAGCGCCTGGAAGCCAAGATCGTGGAAGGCCCCTACATCCACCACTGCGCAGCCATCCACGGCGACGTCCTGCCGGTCCTCTACGAGGCCTGCAAGTACCTGGGCATCAAGGCCGACCTCTACGATCCGATCGAGGACAAGGTCAAGGCCTACCTCCACGGCGAGGACGTCGTGTTCGACGAGGTCTGAGGAAAATATAAACATGCACAATAAGCTGCCGGGCGGGACCTCGCTGCCGGTGAATCTCCCCGCCAAGGCAGTCGGTATACAGAAGAAGTGTTTGGGAAATGCCTTCATTTCCCGGCTATGAAAGGAGATGCGGAAAGCTATGGCCAATTTGAAAGCCATGTCATTTGATTTCAGAAAAGACGTCGTGGACATGATCATGTCCGGCAAGGGCGGCCACATCGGCGGCGATATGTCCATCCTGGACTGCCTCATCGAGCTCTACTACGAGCAGATGAATGTTTCCCCGGAGAACTGGGGTGATCCCAATCGTGACCGTTTCGTCATGAGCAAGGGCCATTCTGTGGAAGCCCTCTACACGGTGCTGGGCCACAGGGGATTCTTCTCCCTGGACGAGTGCATCGCGACCTTCAGCAAGTTCGGCTCCCCCTACATCGGGCACCCCAACAACAAGATCCCCGGCATTGAAATGAACTCCGGCTCCCTGGGCCACGGCCTCCCCGTCGCCGTCGGCATGGCGCTGGCCGGCCGCATGGACAAGCGTGACTACCGCGTCTACGTCGCAATGGGTGACGGCGAGCTCGCCGAGGGCTCCGTCTGGGAAGGCTTCATGTCCGGCGGACACTACAAGCTGGATAACCTCTGCGCGATCCTGGACATCAACAACCTTCAGATCTCCGGCACCACAGAGGAGGTCATGAATCATACCAATATTGTCAATCAGGTCGCCGACTTCGGATGGCATGTGATCGAGTGCGACGGGCATGATTTCGCATCGCTGAAGGCCGCCTTCGACGAGGCCAAGGCCACCAAGGGCCTGCCCAGCTGTGTGATCCTGCACACGACCAAGGGCTATGGCGCCAAGATCATGGAGAACAAGGCGGGCTGGCATCATCACCTGCCCAACGAGGAAGAGTACAAGGAGATCGTGGAAGAGCTCATGGCACGGAAGGAGGCTGCTTTAAATGAATAAGGTACCCAATCGCAAAGCAATCTGTGACGTTCTTATGGAGAAGGCCAAGACGGACAAGGACATCGTCGTCCTCTGCTCCGACTCCAGAGGCTCTGCCTCCCTGGCCCCCTTCTTCGTCGCATTTCCCGAGCAGTCGGTAGAGGTCGGCATCGCTGAGCAGGACCTGGTCGGCATTTCCGCAGGCCTGGCCTCCGCAGGCAAGAAGCCTTTCGCCGCTTCCCCGGCCTGCTTCCTCTCCACCAGAAGCTATGAGCAGTGCAAGGTCGACGTGGCCTACTCCAGGACCAATGTCAAGCTCATCGGCATTTCCGGCGGCATCAGCTACGGCGCCCTCGGCATGAGCCACCATTCTGCCCAGGATATCGCCGCCATGAGCGCTATCCCCAACATGCGCGTATACCTGCCCAGCGATCGTTTCCAGACCGCCAAGCTCATTGAGGCCCTCCTGGAGGACCAGCAGGGCGCTTACATCCGCGTCGGCCGCAACCCGGTCGAGGACGTCTACACTGAGGACAACTGCCCCTTCGAGATGGACAAGGCCACTGTCGTGACCGAGGGCACTGACGTTACCATCGTCGCCTGCGGCGAGATGGTCTATCCGGCCAAGCAGGCTGCCGAGCTCCTGGCCAAGGAGGGCATTTCCGCCGAGGTCCTTGACATGTACTGCGTGAAGCCTCTCGACAAGGAAGCCATCATCAAGTCCGCTTCCAAGACCAAGGCTGTCATCGCCGTTGAGGAGCATTCTCCTTTCGGAGGCCTTGGCTCCATGGTCGCCCAGGTGGTCGGCGAGAACTGCCCGAAGAGGGTCATCTGCATGGCTCTTCCGGATGCCCCGGTCATCACCGGCACCTCCAAGGAGGTCTTCGATTACTACGGACTGAACGCCGAAGGCATCGCCGCCAAGGCTAAGGAGGCTATCCAGGCCTGACCCCCAGGGGGCGGGGCCGGAGGAGGTCCGCGTGGCCGTCAGTCGCCCGGATTGCTCCTCTCTGCGGGACGCTCCCGCCGCTCGGACTGGCAGCGGTACCCGTGGGGCCGAGGGCAGTTCCTGCGGAACCTGCCCTGCGACCCACTTAAGAAGGCTGGCCCCTGCGGGCCAGCCTTCAAGTACCGGCCGTCCTCGGACGCCCTTAGAGAGGAGCAATCCGGGCACCTGACGGCCCACAGACCTGCCACGGCCCACGCCGTCACGTAGCGGAGGCTGCACGGTCTTAGAGAGGAGCAATCCGGGCGCCTGACGGCCCCGCAGACCTCCTCCGGCGCCGGCCTGTTCCAGACGGGGCTGATTTTCCGGCGGACTTTGCAGGTAAACACGAACAGAAGCTTCATCAGTGCATATGGGAGACTGAAATGAATTATATTATAGGTATTGACCAGAGCACCCAGGGCACCAAGGCCCTTCTTTTTGACGAAAATGGAACCCTCTGCCACCGCTGTGACCTGCCCCACGAGCAGATCATCAATGAAAAGGGCTGGGTTTCTCACGATCCGGAGGAGATTCTGCGGAATACGATTGCTGTGACCAGAACACTGATTGCAGAGTCCGGTGTTCACACGGCGGATGTCAAGGGTATCGGTATCAGCAACCAGAGAGAGACGAGCGTGATCTGGGACAGGGAGACCGGTAAGCCGCTGGCCAACGCTATTGTGTGGCAGTGCTCAAGGGCATCTGAGATCTGCAGAAGGCCTGAAATTGCCGCGGCGGCGGACATGGTCCGCGAGCGGACGGGGCTGAACCTGTCGCCTTATTTCCCGGCAGCCAAGATCGCATGGCTTCTGGAGAATGTTCCCGGCGCCAGGGAGAGGGCAGATGAACATAAGGTCTGCCACGGCACGATTGACAGCTGGCTCGTTTATTCTCTTTCCATTGAGAAGGCCTACAAGACGGACGCATCCAACGCTTCCAGGACCCAGCTGCTGAATCTGGCGACCCTTGAGTGGGATCCGGAGGTCTGTGCCCTTTTCGGCATCGATCCGGCCAACATGGCTGAGGTCTGCGCTTCCGACAGCTGCTACGGTTACACTGATCTGGGCGGGTTTTTCGAGAAGCCGATTCCGATCCACGGTGTGCTTGGTGATTCCCACGCGGCCCTTTTTGGCCAGGACTGCACCAGGAGCGGCATGACGAAGGCTACTTATGGTACAGGATCATCTGTTATGATGAATGTCGGCGAGAAGCCGGTATTCAGTCCCAATGGTGTTGTTTCCTCCATTGCCTGGAAGATGGGCGATACTGTTGAGTATGTGCTTGAGGGCAATATCAATTATACCGGCGCTGTCATCAGCTGGCTCAAGGACAATGTGAAGCTGATTTCCTCGGCTAAGGAGACCCAGGCCCTGGCGGAAAATGCAAACCCGCTGGACAAGACTTACCTGGTTCCGGCCTTCACCGGCCTTGGCACCCCCTACTGGAACGACACCTGCACGGGCGTCATTACCGGCATCACCAGGACCACCGGCAAGAACGAGATCGTCCGCGCCGCCCTGGACTGCATCGCCTACCAGATCGCGGACATCGTCCGGATCATGGGCCAGGATTCCGGCCTGCCGCTGGCTGAGCTCCGCGTGGACGGAGGCCCCACCGGCAATTGCTATCTCATGCAGTTCCAGTCCGACATCCTGGGCATTCCCGTCCGGGTAGCGGCCATCGAGGAGCTCTCAGGCATGGGCGCCGCCTTCGCCGCGGGCCTTGGCATGGGAGTATTTGAGAAAGAGAAGATTTACGGCTCCACAGCCAGGAAGATCTACACGCCTGCGGCGGACGCTGCGGTCGTCGAGGAGAAGCTGGCGGGGTGGAAGAAGGCAATCAACCAGGTGCTGAACGCTTGATATATAGTGGAAAATGTGGGAGGCCATGCCGGGAGGTGTGGCCTTCTTCTTTTGTGGTTCAAAGTCCGCTTTGGCTGCTTTAGAGGGATATCCGGATCTGCATAGGCAATTGGCTTTCATTTTTCGCATATAAGGTCTATACTGAATGCTGTCTCATAAATCCATTATGCTGACAGTGGCAGTTTTACAGTTGCCTGTCTCGTTGGCGGATGGAGGGTTTGCGAAAATATGGATTGATGCAGGAGGTAGAAATGAAGCCATATTTCAAAAAATATCTCGCCTTCATACTGGCAGTCGTTCTGCTTCAGTTCCCGGTCGGTGTCCGGGGAGCTGATTTTGAAGCTGCGGGTGCAGGTATTGCGGCAGAAACGCAGGAGAACGCTGTTCTCGTGACATCTCCGTCGGCAGCGGAAGTGGCAGATGCTGAGGTGAGCAGTTATCAGGCTGTAGAGGGCGATGCTGTAGATCTGACAGCCCTGGCGGACGATCCGGAAGAGCCGGAAGGCCAGGAGCCGGACGTGACGGAAGCGTCGGTGCCGATCGAAACAACGGACCCGGGCGGCACACCGGATCCGACTGAAACGCCGGATCCGACTGAAACCCCGGACCCGACCGGCACGCCGGATCCGACCGGCACGCCGGATCCGACCGAAGAGCCCGATCCGACTGATACGCCAACGCCTTCCCCGATCAGTATCTCCAAGGCAAGCGTTGCGTCCATCAAGGATAAAACGTATACCGGGTCGGCCATCAAGCCGGAGCCTGCTGTCAGCTATGGCGGCAAGAAGCTGGTCAAGGGGACTGACTACGCGCTGAAGTATTCCGCCAACACGAAAGTCGGAACTGCTACTGTCACTGTCACCGGACAAGGAAAGTACACCGGCTCCAAAAAGGTGACCTTCAAAATCATTCCTGTGGGAACCAAGCTTTCCACGCTTGCGAACACGGCCAAGGGCGTGCAGGTCACGTGGAAAAAATCTGCCTCCGCGACCGGCTACATTCTCTACAGGAACGACGAGAAAATAAAGACCGTCGGCAACAATACCACGGTCACCTTTACAGACACAGGCGCCAAGACGAACGGCAGCAAGTATGTTTACAGAGTCGCGACCTATAAGACCGTCGACGGTAGGAAATATATCAGTGCCAAATCGGGCGGGAAGACGGTTGTTTTCATTTCCCGGCCGGCCATTAAGAAGCTGGCGAACACCGCTAAGGGCATTACGATCCAGTGGGCCAAGAACAGCAAGGCGACCGGCTACTACATTTACCGGGGATCCGACAAGATTAGGACCATCAAATCCGCCTCGACCGTGAAGTACACTGATACCGCTGCCAATGTGAACGGTAAGAAGTATACATACAAGGTCGTTGCCTACAAAACGGTCAGTGAGAAGACATATAAGAGTCCTGTTTCCAAGGCTGCGAGCCACTATTTTGTCAGCAGGGGCGCAATCACAAAGCTCAGCAGTACGTCCAAGGGCGTGCTTGTCCAGTGGAGCCGGAACAGCAAAGCATCCGGCTACTACATCTACCGCGACGGAAGCAAGGTAAAGACAGTCAGCGGCAGCTCCACGGCATCGTGGACTGATACAGGCGCTGCAAGGAACGGCGAGCAGTACTCCTATAAGGTCGTAAGCTTCAAGAAGGCAAATGATGTCATTTACAAGGTAGCAGCTTCAGCCGAGAAGGTTATTACCTACCGGAAGCCTGTCGTGGTCACACCGACACCCACACCCAGACCGACTGCAACGCCGAAGCCGGTCAGCAGCACAGTCTACATCACTAAGACCGGTACAAAGTACCATCGCGACGGATGCGGGTCCCTGAGCAGGAGCAAGATCCCGATTTCGAGAGCGGATGCCATCGCCAGAGGCTATACGCCCTGCCATAACTGCAACCCGGGCTGAATTTTCAAAATGATTAATTGAATCAAAAAGGACATGACCTTGATGAGGCCATGTCCTTTTTGATCTGGGAACCTGTTACAAGGTCCCCGTGCTTATTCAGTTAAGAAATATTATTTACTGCCTCAGGAGCTTGGCAAGGTACTCTGTGCTTTGCTCGTTTCCCAGAGCGGCGGCACTTGCCAGGGCGAAGAACCTCTCGTTCTCTTTCAGATAGCTGCGAATAGACTCCATCATGCTGTGTTCTTTCTTGTTGTTCTTAGTGTTGCTCATGATTTTAAAAGTCCTTTCTGTACCCCTCGGTACGAAAAGGATTGTATCACTTGCACAAAAAATGTCAATCGGTATAGTGCATAATGGCCAATAAAGGGTGCGAAATGACCAGTTGTCTGCGGAACCTCAGTGAAGTGAAGCTCGGCGAGCTGACGGCACAAAAAGCATGAGGATGGGAGTCTTGGAAGCCGGACTGGCCATCTTTCACCAATAAGCAGCCAAATCTCAACTCACCTGATGAAAATGTAAAAAATAGAATCAAAATGAAATAATCCTCCGCGGAAATGATTTATAGTACACATCGTAACGAGGGAAACGAAAACCTCAGGAATAAAAAGATCAGCCCAACAAGCGGAGGAATATAGATCATGTTTACAAAAGCAATGAGCGCATCCATGTCAGCCAAGGCCGCCAAGGCCTCCGACAACAGGAAGAACAAAATGAAGACCAGATCCATGAGCCCGGATTTCACAAAGATCCTGGCAGCCCATACACGCTTGGCCAACGTTTTCGGCGTTCTGATGCCGATGTAAATCGTGAATATGATGGCTGACATCATTATTCTGCCGCCTCTTTCCGGCAGTAGGGTGTCAGCGGACAGCGAGAGGGCTGCTTTTACATAAAAGCCGGCGGATGCCAGGCTTTGCCATAATTGATTGCGGTGTAATGACCTGAAAATAGAGCCATGATCTTCCCCGGACTTACTTCTTCCAAACCATCCGGAGATTTCAGCCAGAGACGCCGAAGCGATATAAAAACGGACACGACCGTATGTGCGGCCATGTCCGTTTTCTTTTGATATCTCGATGGATAGCTCTTGGTCAGCTCCTGTCAGTATTCGTCTTTCCGAAGGATATGACAGGGGCGTCATCCGCTTCTCCGCTGATGCCATTCTTCCGGAAGGCTTCCAGGAAAGACAGGACGTTTCGGGAGGGAGTCAGTGAATAATAGAGACCGTACGGTATTAGAAGTTCCTCCTCGAAGGGAAGGAAGCGGAGAAGGGGATGGGATTCGCGCAGATGGTCAACGACCAGGAGGAGGCTTCGCCGGGTGACTGCCTCGTTGAGTGTGGCGAAATCGATGAAGCTGACCGGGCGAAAGCGGACGTTGGGGGCTTTCCCGCGGATACGCTCATGAAATTCCCTGTAGCAGCTGTTGACACTGTCGGCCAGCGTGATTACCTCCTGGTCATTCAGATCCTCTATCCGAAGAGAATCTTTGCTGGCCAGCGGGTGATTGGGAGCCAGAGCGATGCGCATGGGAATTCGGGCAAGGCAGAATTTGTGGCAGAGGGGTTCAAGGAGTTTATTTCCGAAAAAAAGGGGATTAGGTCGACACGGATGCCGAGAGTCCGCAGCTCGTCTATGATGTCAACAGCGACTACAACGATTTCGTGGATGTGGCTATCGGAGAGCATGGACCGTATCGCAACGGCGCGGATGCTTACATGATGGCCGTCATGAAGAAACTGGCTTCCGCCGGGATCGACCTGG
>CACXEL010000304.1 GCA_902766655.1 uncultured Lachnospiraceae bacterium
GAGGCGCTTTTCAACCTCATAGATGCCCTTCTCCGGCGTGTAGGAAAGGAGGGTCGCGTAGAAAAGAGTGCCCTGGCCTTCATTTTCAATGGAGTAGACGAGGCAGTCCTCCCGGTCATCTCCGTCCAGGTCGACGACGTCAGCTCCCAGAAGGCCGGTACGCTCGTCCCAGTGGAGGTTCTGCCACGCGCTGTCACTGCTCAGGGTCTTTGAGGACGCGGCCTGACTCACATAGCCGGCAGTGGGCAGCATTTCATCCCGAATGTAGCGATAATAATCGACGCCGCCCAGCAGGGCATCCTCCATCTCAATCGGCTGTCGCGGTGTCCAGGTCTGGGTGACGGTATCCTCGCCTTCGACAGTCGGCGAAGTGAAACGAATGCCGACCTTATAGGGCCCAGCCCCTTCCCCTTCCACAGCGTCATATACCTTCTGGCTGGGCTTCTCGAGCGGTATATTGATCTTATCATACCTTCCGCCCGGTGTTCCGGAGAAGGTAAAGCCTTCCTTGTCGTTGATGCTGATGGCGGCCTCCGCATCAACGACCGGCTCCTTGTTATTGCCGGCATCGAGGACAGCTCCCGAGACCACCGCGTAGAGCGGTGTCAGCACAGACAGGACTTTCGCGTTGATAGCAGACACTTCCCCGATCAGGTCATCGATGGCCAGGGGAAGTTTTTCGTCATCCTCCTCATCATACTCGTTGGTGATAATGGCCAGGAGGTCAAGATACTCCTTCTGCATGCCGGCCATATCATCACTCCAGGTGGTGTTCCGGGAGTTGCCCGAGAGCACCATGAGTCTGGATGCCACATAGGCGTCCTTGAGCGTTATGTAGGCAAGCTCCATGCAGGTGCGGAGCTCAGCCGGACTCCTTCCCTCCGCGCCGGATGCGGCCTGGTCCAAAAAGACAGCCATGGCATCCTGCTGGAGAAGAAGGGCGTAGACGGATACCTGGAAGGCCCGCATGGACCTTAGCTGTGCCTGGTATTCCGGGGCCAGCATGGTGCCCAGCTTGTAGGCCAGGAGGGCAGGGCATTTTGCGTCCATGAGCAAGGCCGCCCCTTTGACGGCATACTCCGAGGAGTTGTTCCAGAGGAATTCCGAGAGAGCGTAGGTCAGTTTCCCTTTGGCATTTTTTTTCACTTCCGTGGCGATCTGCCTGCGGCAGGTCTGATCCAGATATAAGAAATCATCGCTGAAGTCGGATAAGGTGCCGTAGGCATGGACAGCCATAGCCTCTCTCTGGTCGTAGAAGCGAAGCGTCTCACCGAATTCCAGGAGCTTGGAAATAACCTCCAGCCCTGTGCCGGTCCACGAGATGACTTTCCCGGACTGAGCCCAGGTCTCCCTGTGCAGGCTCATCCGGTCCATATGGCGCATAAAGGCCTTCTGGTCAAGCCCCTTCGTCTTCAGAAGATCCTTCATCTGTTTGCCCAGAACAGCCATGTCGGCTTTCCCGATGCCTGCCAGAGCATCGCCGAAGAGGCTCCATACATCGCCTGCCTCCTCCACGGCCTTGGACATGGCGGCATCGGATTCATCAACGCCGGCTCCGACGATGGCGTCATAGAGCTCGTCCATCATCTGCCGCTCCCAGTCCTCCAGGCCGCCAACATCGCCGTCCGTCCAGGGCATATAGTCTCCCCAGATATCATAGCAGAAGCAGCTCTTTATGTATGTCAGCCACGCGGCGGGCTCGGCTTCCAGCAGGTCACTCACGACCGAGGTCACCCCTGAGGAGGAATACTGGGTCTGGTAGCTCTTGTCCCCCATGGTATAGTCCACCGTAAAATTCTCCGGACAGGCGTAGATGGCCGCCATGACGTCAAGAGCGTTGTAGCGCGGCCGCGCAAGGCCCAGGTACCACTGAACGGTCTCATTACTCTCCATGGTATGGGGAGAAAGACCGAGGATCTCCGTCACATCGGCCAGCGGAACGTAATACTCCCCGTCATAGATGAAGGGTGCTTCTGAAAGGTCGAACTTTCTGTGCTCAAATACACCCTTTTCTCCTGAATTACCGCGGGTATAGGTGGCGGTATTACTTCCTGCATAACAAAACAGGCGCCGGGTAAAGAGGGCGATCCGGGCCGCGTCGCCGGAGGTTTCGATCTGCAGGTCAGTGACCTCCTCCAGTACCTTGAGGCTGACCATGACAGTTTCGCGGTACACTATGACAGGTATCCTGCCTTCACTATAGGTCCCCGGATCATCACTCCACACATCCAGGACTTTATTGTAGCGGATGGGAAGAAAAGCGTAATATCCGTCCCGCTCGGCATTATAATCCATTACCGAGCCAGTTTCCGGTATGCGGGGGCCGTCCGCTTCGGCGGCTTCCGCACCGACCGCCGGCAGGATATCCATGCTGAAAATGAGAACAGTCGCAAGAAGAGCCGCCAGGATCCGTCTGTACAGCTTCATCACCTGACACCTCCTTCCGCCTCAAGTCCGAGCAGGTTCGGAACCTCCCGAAGGAGGGCCTCCCTGTAATAACTCAGGGTATCCCCGTAAAGCGCATCCAGGATTTCCTCACCGTCGACGGGAGTATATCCGTTCTCGTCATTGCGCAGCTCGGCCTCCACCACCCTCTCCCGCTGAGGGAAGGAGCCCGAGGAGAGAAGGTCCTTGATCTCAGCCCTCAGCTCTTCCGCCGTAATGTCCGGCGACGCGCCAAAGATCTGATCCAGTATAGCCGGCATATCCGGTCCCAGGACAGTGACCTTGACGGGGACCGGCTCCCTGACGAAGAAGCCGTTCACCTTGATCTTGACGGACGTCTTCGTCATGAGCAGGGCGTAGAGGCTGTCAAGCTGTTCTCCTTCCTGTGAAAAGGACTTTGGGAACATGTCCTCAGGGACCAGGTCTCCGTACTCGGCCCTCAGCTCCTCCTCGATTCCTGAGGATGCTATATCGCCTGTGGAGTGGGAACCGTGGCTGGCGAAGCCCGGGATAA
>CACXEL010000305.1 GCA_902766655.1 uncultured Lachnospiraceae bacterium
ACTCGATGACACCCTTTCTGTCAGCCGTCTCAGGAAACACCTTCGCGATGTAGGGCATAAAGCGGACAAAGCGGTTGTTGGCTGCTTTCATATAGGCAAAACCGTAACTGCCGACCCGCTGACCGGGCTGCATGTGGGTCAGGTCCGGGTTCAGCCAGGTGACTTCATTTCTCTCTTTTAGCTGTTCAATCACTGTCATGCTCTCTCCTCCGGGATTAATCTTTTGCCATTATAGCACTCCCGACCGATGATTGCGCCTGCCAACAGGGAAAATATCGGTGGATTTCTCAAAAAGAATGTGCCGGCAGATGCCAGGTGGCACTATGTCAGGAGATTTACATCCCGCTGCCCCTGACGCTCCGACAAAAAAACTGCTGCCCTCCGCGTTTGACGGATCGGCAGCAGCTTCGCGTTCTGTTTGAATGATGGTCAGTCGACGACCTGATAGACCTCGGCGTAGGTCAGACCGAACTGAAGGGCTTCGCTGTGGGTGTTGAAGAAAATGTCAACATGCCCGTAAGGGGTCCCGCGGTCCTCGACCGTGTATGTGTGCCCGAAGATCTGAAGTCTGGTGCCAAAGGGCACGCCGCCCATGGCGACCGTGTGGCCGGCTGT
The DNA here is from genome assembly GCA_902766655.1 of uncultured Lachnospiraceae bacterium. Taxonomy (GTDB): domain Bacteria; phylum Bacillota; class Clostridia; order Lachnospirales; family Lachnospiraceae; genus Chordicoccus. Next base: position 616 of record CACXEL010000305.1, read on the forward strand.
GGGATACACTCCGCTGGCCGTCCGGTTTCCGGCAGTGCCGCAGCACTTGGCGCAGTTGCAGTAGGCGGTGATCTTGAAGGTGCCCAGGCTGATCAGGCCGCCCGAGGACGGTTCCTCAGGCTCCGGTTCCGGCTCAGGGGTCGGCGTCGGAGTCGGTTCAGGCGTCGGTTCAGGCGTAGGCTCCGGGGTCGGCTCCGGAGTCGGCTCCGGGGTGGGCTCGGGTTCAGGCTCCTCGTAATCGTCCTCTTCCGGCTCCGGATCAGGCGTCGGAGTCGGCGTGGGCTCCGGTTCGGGCTCCTCGTAATCGTCCTCTTCCGGCTCGTAGTCATCCCCGTATCCATCGTCATCGTCCCCGGTGTCCGCATCCTCCTCGGCGGCCCGGGCTTCCGCAGCCCTTCTGGCCTCCTCGGCTTCGCGCTCGGCCTGCTCACGCGCCCTGCGCTCTTCCTCGGCCTTTCTGGCTGCCAACTCAGCTGCCTCGCGGGCCAGGCGCTCCTGTTCCAGGCGGGCAGCCTCCTCGGCCGCGGCCTTCGCTTTAAGCTCCTCCAGGAGAGCGACCTGCTCTTCGATCTCTTCCTTCAGCGAAGAAGCTTCCAGCTCCTCCTCGCTCAGCGAGGCGAGGTAGGTGTCCAGCTCTCCCTGGGTGGAGTCCACCAGAGCAGCAATCTCCGTGCGGTTGACCTCGGCTTCCTCCTTGAGGTCCATGAGACTGAGCTGCTCCTCCTCCAGAACGGCCTCCTGTTCAATGACGGCGTTCTTGACCTCCTTATAGTCCTCAAGGCGGTTGCGGTCATACTCGGAGATGGCCTGGATCTGCGCCGCCTTGTTGAGGAATTCTGTCAGGCTCTCGGACTCCAGCAGGGCTACCAGGAAATCGGTGTTCCCATGCTCATACATGTACTGGATACGTCCCTTCATATCTTCATACTGGGACTGCTCCTCCAGCTTGGCCCGCTCGACGGCACCCTTGGTCATCTCGATCTCGACCTCCTTGGCGGAGATCTGGTCGGACAGGGAGGTCAGCTCTGCGGACAGCTCACCCATCTGGCCGTTGAGCTTGCTTAAGTACTGCTCAAGATCATCCGTCTTGGCCTCAAGACCGTCGATTTTGTCGTTGGTCCTGGCCAGCTCGGCTTCGGCTTCGGATTTGGCTGATTCGGCTGCAGCGATATCATCCTGAGTATCGGCCATGGCAGGCAGGCACATGGCTACGGACAGGACGGCGGCCAGAATCGTGTATGTCAATCTTTTTTTGAACATAAAGATAATGCTCCTTTCTGCAAGGAGCATTATATCATGAGGTATTACAATTGGAAAGACCTGTTTTAACTTTTTGTAACATTTGCTTAATATAATTGGCTCAGTTTGTTAAAACTCTCCCCTTATCCCTGCCGCCATTCCGACGCCTTGTACCGGTCGCGGTAAGCCTTGGGTGTCATATGCATTTCCTTCTTGAATATCTTGCCGAAATAACTCTGCGAGGGAAAACCGACGTACTCCGCTATCTCCGACAGGCTCTGGTCGGAGTACCGCAGCAGATTGGAGGCCCGGTCGATTCTGACGGAAATCACATAATCCTGGAGAAGAACGCCGGTCTCCTTTCGGAAGAGCCTCGAGAGATAGGCCGGAGAGATGCCCAGGGTCTCCGCCATCTCTTCCAGGCGGATCTTCTCCCGGTAATGCCTGGCGATATAGCGCTTGGCTCCCTCTGTGTAGGTGGATGTGCGGTTCCTGGTCAGCTTCTCGTGGACACGGTCCGTCAGCTCCCGGATGCAATAATCTCTGAGCCCCATCAGCTGGGTGGCAGAGACGGCCACGTCACATTTCTGGATATAGTATCCGCTGATCCGGTAGGCAGCTTCGGGTGAGATGCCGCCCTCTATGGCAGCCCGTGAAACCAGGGCTATGGCGACGATCGCCAGATTGCGCCAGTGGGACAGCTCTCCCCGGGCAAGCCGCCCGCTGTCATCATCCATAAGGCGGCTCAGACGCAGGGCATCCTCCGTGCGTCCCTCACGGACAGCGTCCATGAAATGGCGTTCCTCGCGGTAGGTGTGCCGCCAGGTGCTGTCGTCTTCATTTTCATCCTCCTCATGCAGGAGGAAGATGGCCTGCTCCCGTTCCTGCACCATCCGGTCCAGCGTGGTCAGCTTGTTCCGGAAAAGCAGCTCTGTCTCCTCATAGACACGTTGATTGAGGATCTGGTCGGCCAGCTCGACAATGTACAGGATCTCCTGGAGCGTAAAAAAGCGAAGACTCCTTACGTCTGCCGGATCGATTCCGTAATGCATGTAAAAGCGGCGCTCGGCAGTCTTGTCCTGCCGGACGACGCTCAGGGGGCCGAGGTAGCAGTAAAGCCCCTCCGCCCGGATGCAGGCGAAGTAGACCTCGAACGCGTCCTTGATGATAAAGGGATAATCCCGGTCAGCTGCGCCTGCTCTCAGCTTATCCCGCAGAGCCTGGCTGACCATGATGGGATTGTCGAACGGAACGCCGCCCAGGCAGTCGATCTGCGCGCACGGCCCGATTTCCTCTCCGGCAGCAGGCTGGGCCTCCCCATCCCGGGCTGCCTCGTCGTGCTCCACGAGGAGATCTATCCTCGTTACCAGGGCATATTTGCGAAGGGTTTCCAGCATATCGGGCAAGGGGCACCTCCTTCTCTGACCGGCCTCTGCTTTGAAGCCATGTAATTCCCCACAGGCTGCTCCGCGGCGTGTCAGGGAAATGAATGCATTTTCCGGATAAAGACAAAAAGAACAAAATAATTATATCATAGTTTCGCTCCCGGGAGTATGCTGATTTCAACAAAAGACCGCTGCAAAATAAATGCAGAAGGGAGGCATTGTGAAAAAAGACAGACTGTTTGGAATCGGAGAACCCCTTGTTCAGAGGGAGCGCGACCAGGGAATACCCGCCGGGGACTACCTCGACCTGGTAGCCGGACTGGGCTGCAGAGCTCTCCGCTCCTGGATGCATATCACCGAAATCCTGAAGGATCCGGCGACGCCCGACCCGGTGGAGGTCGCGCGACACAGGAAACTGCTTGCCCGGGCAGAGGAGCTGGACATAGAAGTCACCGGCATGAGCCATGAGTGGTTCCTCCCCGAAGGCTGCATCCAACACTCGGGACACGCCTTGCCGGCCAGGGACCTGACGGAAGGCAGCCTCTACATGCAGGCTCTCCATATGCTGGAGGAGTCCTGGCGGACGATGGCCTCCCTCTTTCCCGAGGTCGCCATCTGGGAGGTGGGCAACGAGTGGAACCTCAACGCCTTTCTCCATCCGGACGGCTTCCTCATGACGGACATGAGCCACCCCTTCAGTCCGGATGAGAAGTATGATATCGCTGTCGACATGATGTATTTCTCGGCAAGAGGCATCCGGCAGGGCAATCCCAAAGCCCTGGTGGCCAGCTTCTCCCCCGCCCTCTCGACTCCCTCGCTGGGCGGCGGCATGCCGGATTTTCTCCCGGTCATGTACGGTGCCGCCTGGGCTCTGGATCAGGTATACCAGAGAATAAAAAGCGGCAGGTACTGGTCGGCAGATACAGACGATTACTTTGACATCGTTGCCTGGCATCCCTACATTTTCACGACCAGGGAGGTCCCTGACACGGATCTTTTCCTGGACGTGGAAGAGCCCGATACCCTCTGGCGGGACTTCAGCGACGCAGCCTACCGGGTCATGCGCAAATACGGGGACGGACACAAGCAGGTCATCCTGACCGAGGCCGGCTTCACCGACTGCGGCAACAAGGACTGGGAAGAGCGCTACGGAAAATACAACCAGAAGATCATGCGCTACGCGGCGGAAATGCCCTATGTGAGGACCCTTCACAACTTCCGCCTCCTCAACGAGAATGCAATGCTCTCCCGCAGCGGCATCGAAGACAACCAGATCGGCGGACTGACGGAGGTCTACTTCGGTCTCTTCACGGACCCGGAGGACGGCTGCCGCCCCAGGGCCAGGGCCAGGGCCATCCAGGAGATGACCGGCTGCCGGGCAGACCTTGCGGCCATCGGGGAGCGGATTTCCCGAAAGCTCAGCGAGGGCCGCTGAAGAACTGATACAGGAGTACGGACAGACAAAAAAATTCTGTTCAGAGATCCGCCGGAAGAAGATTCCTGCCGGACAAAAGCATTTTCCCGGAGACCTGGTGAAAGACGGATAATATAATAGAATATAATAAGACCTTAAGGACCGGGTTTTAGTTTCCTGCTGTAAGGCTGATAAATGAACACAGAAATCCCAAACGACATTTAATAATAGGAACAAAAAGGAGGAGCACCATGGCTGAGCATATCATAACGACAACTTCCGGCAAAGTCCGCGGCTACGAGCGTGAGGGCAGGATCGACTATCTGGGCATCCCCTACGCCCTGCCGCCGGTCGGAGACCTGCGCTTCAAGAGGTCTGTTCCCATAACCCCCTGGGAGGACATATTTGACGCAAAAGAGTACGGCAACGCTCCCGTCCAGTACAACAACGGTATGGTCATGGGAGATGAGGACTGCCTGACCGTCAACGTCCAGCGCCCCCTGACCGGGGAAAAGCTTCCCGTTTTCGTCTGGATCTACGGCGGCGGCTACAACACCGGCTATTCTCACGATGAGATGTACACAGGTGAAGCCTTCGTCCGCGATGACATTCTCTTCTTCTCCTTCAACTACAGGACCAACATCCTGGGCTTCTACGATTTCACCACCTATCCGGGCTGTGAGGACTTCGACTCCAACTGTGGCCTGTCCGACCAGATCCTGGCCCTCAACTGGATCCGGGCCAACGTCGAGGCCTTCGGCGGTGACCCGGAGCGGATCACCATAGCCGGCGAGTCCGCAGGCGGCGCCTCCGTAGTCAACATGCTCGCCTGCCCGGGCGTCAAAGGCTGCTTTACCCAGGCCATCGTCGAGAGCGGTCTGCCCAACTGCGTCATGACCCACGAGATGGCCCGCGAGAACATCGATCTCTTCCTCGAGGGCATGCACTGGACAGAAAAGGACCTCATCAAGCTCCGCACCATGGATCCCCACATGTTCCTGCTCGGCCATGAATACGTCACGGCCATGCACCAGTACAAGAACCCGGGTATGTTCCTTCCCGGCCCCATCCAGGATGACCTGCTGCCGGTCCGCCCCATCGACGCCATCCGCGGCGGCAGCGCTGCCGGCATCCGGGTCATCATCGGCACCAACATGCACGAAGGTACCATGTTCGTACATCCGGAGAACACCGGCTTCCCCAACAGCTGGACCATGATCACCGATATGCTGGAGAAGAACGGCAATGCGGCCGCCCTTCCGCAGATCATCGGCTTCTACCATGAGGGAGGCCGCGACAGCTTCACCCTCTTTAAGGACAGCGCCAAATCCCTCTCCTCCTCCGTGCCGCCCATGACAGGCGACATCCGTCAGATCGGCGGGGACCCCTTCATCCGCTTTGCCACGGATTACGCCTTCGAGATGCCTTCCGTGAAAGTCGCCATGGGCGCCGCCCAGCATTCCGACAACGTCTGGATGTACCGCTACGAGCTGGTGACCAAGTCCGGAATCGCCACGGGATGGAAGGCCTCCCATGCCTTCGAGCTTCCCTTCGTCTTTGAGAAGCCGGACCACCCCTTCACCCACTTCATGTTCGACGGCGAGAGCGAGGAGCTCTTCGCCCGGATGGCAGGCGAGATCCACGGCGACTGGGTGCGTTTCATCAGGACCGGTGAGCCCAATCCGGACTGGGGCCGCTTCACGGAGGCCAAGTCGCCGGTCCGCATTTATGACCGGGAGACCCGCACGGAGGAGCTGGACCGCAGGCACCTGATGGAGGTGTGGGGCGACATCCGCTTCTACGAAAGCTGAAACGGACAGCTCCCGTTCCGGCGATATGACCGCACAGACTTCTTCAGGCGATACCGGGAAGCAGCCAAGACGACAGTCTCTGTGGACAGGACAGCAATTGGCTTCTCCGCGTGCCGTAAAGGCCCGGCCTGTCAGGTCAAAAAAAGAGGCTGTGAAGAAACGAATGAACGTTTCTTCACAGCCTCTCTTCTATTCTTTTTCGCCTCGGCTGCCGCCAGAGCCGGCTTCCGCAACACTGTTGGGCATGCCTGCGAAGAGGCGGCACCGTGCGGGGTGCTCCTCCCCTCTCATTATTCATATATCAAGTCCATCTAAGCAAGTAAAAGGTTGGGTCGGGTTTTTGGTATAGTGGGGATAATAGTACTAATCAATCCGGGCGACAGCGGTCTGTCAATAGTCCATTGAATATGTGGCAGCCTCTGCTTCCGCTTCCTCCTGAGCAATCATCTCTTCATATTTCCTGAGGATGATGTCCTGGATTTCGTTTCTTGTTTCGGAATTAATGGGGTGAGCTATGTCTCTGTACTCTCCGTCGCTGGCCTTTCTGCTAGGCATGGCGATAAAGAGCCCCTTCTCCCCTTCAATGACCTTGATGTCATGAACGACAAACTCGTCATCGATGGTGATGGAGACGACAGCTTTCATTTTGCCGTCTTTGGCGACCTTGCGCACCCTCACATCTGTAATGTTCATAAATGCCCCTTTCCCGTGTCGACTTTACTCGCTCCCGATCAATACTCAGATGCCTCCCAGTCGTATTCCGTCAATCCACCTTGATGGCGGGCTGTACGATCTGATCCTTGCCGATCATATCAGCCTCTACTTTATCCAGTTTTCAATGTGCATTGCCTTTTCTGAAGGCATCCTCATGGTCAAGTTCTTCAGCAAACCACTGATGCCGACATATAATTCTCAACGGACGAGAGCCTACCCATCGGGGCCTTCAAAAGATCCCGGCTTTTGTGCGATGCCGGATTACCCGCGGGATATGACTCCTGTGATGCAGCCGCGCAGACGTCCGTCAGATCTGTGCGATGCGACGTGTTCTGTTCATACGAAGATATGAACAATTCTCCACATCAACTTTTTCACGTTCAGATAACGTGCGGCCATGGCCGCTGCCATGGCTTGTCCCGGAATACAGCTCCCCGCACCCCGCGGCTTTATGCCGCGCCTTCGTGCCGGCAGCATGTCCGGTCTTTCTCCGTAAAACGTCTGGAGTTCCCCCGCACTCACATGACTGCTTTGATCGGAAAAGATATCCCTGATCGG
>CACXEL010000306.1 GCA_902766655.1 uncultured Lachnospiraceae bacterium
CATAGACCGTAGTGTAGTGATTCACATCATGCAGGCCTGTCGGGTTCGTAAAGTGGGTGTTGGTCGCGCCGATCCGCCTGCACTCCTCGTTCATCATCTCGACAAAGGCCTCTACGCTTCCCTCCCCCACGACTCTGGCTATGGCCAGGGCTGCATCGTTGCCCGAGTGGACCAGGAGCGCATGGACGAGCGCCCTGAGGCTGAGCTTGTCTCCGATATGGATACCCGACACCTGGGACCCCGCCTCGAGCTCCAGATCCCGCCATATGATGGTCACGCGCTGGTCCAGGTTGCCGTACTTCATGGCAACGATGGCGGTCATGATCTTGGTGACGCTGGCCGGATAGATCTGGTCATACATGGATTTGGCGAAAAGGACCTTGCGGTTCTCGATGTCAAAAAGGGCTGCGGATTCCGCCGGATCGATATCGATATTTTCGTTGCTTACGTTTTCGCTACCCACGCAGAGGGTGTGGGTGGAAGAATTCTCCGTCATGAGACCGACCTCAGCCGTACCGCTGTAAACCATGGACTCATTCGTGAAGGGCATGGGCATTTCGACCTCGGAGTAACTGCGGAGAGCCGATATGATAATGACTGCAGCGACCACTGCGCCGGCCAGAAGGGCCAGAAGCACGGCCGTTATGAATATTCTCTTGTCACGCATCATGATCTCCTGTTCCTGCGCTTCAGTCCATCAGCCTGATGATCCTGTGCCTGGAGCTGTTCTCCTGGAACTGGATCTTGTTCTGGAGGCCTACGTTCAGGACGAAGCCCATGCCGGTGTAGATACTGACCATGGAGGTCGTGCCGTAGCTTACGAAGGGGAGCGGTGTGCCGGTATTGGGCAGCATGCGCGTCGCGACGCCGATGTTGATGAAGCTCTGGATCGCGACGACCGAGGCGATGCCGCAGCAGATCAGCGTTCCCGACAGGTCCTTTGCACTCCGGGCAGTGTGGAGGCACTCGAGTTCTATGAGGAGCAGCAGGATGATGATGCCTGCGCTGCCCAGGAACCCAAGCTCCTCTCCGGCCACTGCGAAAATGAAGTCCGTCTGGATCTGGGAGATGAAATTGCCCTTGTTGGCCGAATCGACCTCGGAGTTATTGAGCCCCTTTCCCGTCAGCTGACCGCTGCCGATGGCTGTGACCGAGTTCTTCTGCTGGGTATTGCCGTCGCTGTAGGCATCGTCATCGGGATACAGGAAGGACATGACGCGGTTCCTCTGATAATCCTTGACCAGAGTCTGGTCGGGCTGAACAATGATCGTGATGACAGCGCCGGCAAGAAGTATGCCTATGCCGAGCATGGTCAGGACGAACTTGTAGCTGATGCCTGAGATAAAGTAAAGGATCGCGAAGACGGCTGCGATGGTGATGGTGTTCTTCAGGTCCGGCTGCCGGATGACAAGGATGAGAGGCAGGCCGAGCAGGAGCAGGGACTTCACGATGGTCCTCAGGGAATTGATGTCATTTTCATGATCCATGAGATACCGGGAAAAGAACAGGATGATCAGGATCTTGGACATCTCGACCGGCTGGAAGGTGAAGCCGCCGATCTCGATCCACCGGGTCGCGCCGCCCGCGCTGTGGGGCAGAATGTAGACCATGAGGAGCAGCAGTATGTTGAAGGCATAGATGGCCCAGTAGAAGTGGAGGATCCAGGAGAAGTCGATGAAGGAGACGACGACCATGGCCACGATTCCGAGTCCGAATCCCAGGATCTGCTTTGTCTGCAGGGAGGACTCCGCGGAGCCGACCAGGAGAATGCCGATGGTCGACAGCGTCACCAGCCAGAGGATCAGTCTGAAGTTGTAATCTTTCAGTTTGTATTGTCTGAGCATATATCCTATACCTTCGGGGAAAGGCGGACAGCCCTTCCCCGGGTGAAAAACTGTTTTGACTGCCTGTCCGCTCCGGAAGCGGTACGATCAGTCAGTCTGGGCGTTGGAGGTGGCGGCACCCGTCGCGGTGCCGACTACCAGTTCGTTCTCGGGCTTCAGTTCGAAGTAATACTCGAAAATATCCTTGCCGAGGAACATGGCGTTGGTGGAGGAATACCCGTTACCGATACGGATCGCCAGGGCGATCTCCGGATTGTCCGCCGGCGCGTAGCCGATGAAAAGAGCGTGGGAGGGTCTCGACTTGGATTCCTGGGCTGTTCCCGTCTTGCCGGCAACGTCCACCCCGAAATTGATGAACTCGTCCTTGTCCACGATGACCGCCCTGAGGCCTTCATGGATGACGTTCCAGGTCTCGTCCGAAATGTTGATCTTGCTGGCGATGGAGGAGCTGTAATCCTCGACGATGTTGTCGTCGGTGTCGGTGACCTTGTCAATCAGAGATATCTGGTAGCTGGTCCCGCTGTTGGCGATGGTGGATACATATCTGGCCAGCTGGGTAGTCGTGTAGCTGTGCGTGCCCTGTCCGATGGAGGACGGGACGGCATACTGGTCGGTGACCTGTGGGGTGGCTTCGTTGATCTCGATACCTGAATTCTCGTCCAGGTCGAAGAGCCTTGCATAGGACTGGATCTTGCCCAGGGAGAGGGAGTCGGACCACTCCTTCTCCTCCGTGGTCCCGAGCAGGTAAGCCACGTTGGAGAAGAAAACGTTGCAGGAATTCTCGATGCCCTCCACAACGTTGAGGTCTCCGTGGCCGTCGTGGTACCAGCAGCGCAGCGGCGTCTCGATCAGGTCGAATACGCCGGTACACTTGAAGTTGGTGTAGCGGTCAATGACCTTTTCCTCAAGTCCGGCCGTTGCCGTGACCGGCTTGAAGGTGGAACCCGGCGCAGTGGTCTGCTGCGTGGCTTTGTTGTAGAAGGGCCGCGACAGGTCTGATGCCAGAGCATTGTAATAGGCCACGTCCATACTGTTGGACAGACGGTTGTTGTCATAGCCCGGATAAGTGACGCAGGCAAGCATCTCCCCGGTCTGCGGGTCCGTGACGACCGCGGAGCCCGAGCAGGGATCCAGGGCCAGCATGGACGGCGTGAGGACCAGGTTGTGGATCTTGAGCAGGATCAGGTCAAAGACCTTCATATCCCCGCCGACGAAGTTCTCGTAGATGCCGTCGTCCGTCGAGAAGACCCCCTGGTCGTAAAGGATCCTCACCAGCTGGCCGCCCGTGATGCGGTCTTCGAGGAGCAGATACTTGTAGAGCTTCTTGCTGAAGTCCTTGTCCGTGGAGAGGTACTCCTTTATGTACTCCG
>CACXEL010000307.1 GCA_902766655.1 uncultured Lachnospiraceae bacterium
AGAACCACGATGAAATGCCGACCAACAGCTTCCTTTATTCTCTTGTCATGGATGCCTACTCCTACGGCTATTCCACTGGCGTTCATGATATGCCCATCGACCACAAGGTCTTTCTGGCCCAGTTCAATGCCATTAAGAAGATCGCTGCGGAAGGCTCCTGCGTGATCGTCGGCCGTTGTGCCGACTATGCGCTGGAGGAGGAGAAGATCCTTTCGGTCTTCGTCCACGGGGAGCTTGAGGACCGCACCAACCGGATCATCCACGACTACGGTGTCACCGCCAACAAGGCCAAGGAGATGATCCTGAAGACCGACAAAAAGCGCAGCAGCTATTATAACTATTATGCCAACAAGCGCTGGGGCGCAGCGGCCAGCTATGACCTGACGCTGAACAGCTCGGCCTTCGGCCTGGATGGCTGTGTGGCCCTCATCAAAGCGGCGCTCAAAAAGTGATGACGCCGTCTGCCCTGGCAGAGAAAGATTAATGTAGATCATGAAAAAGTCAGACAAGAGAATGATCCGGCTGATAGCCTTCTACGCCTTTGCCGTAGTGGCTGCCTCCCTCCTCTTTTATTTTCTTATCTTCAAGGCTTCGAGTGTCGGACAAGGACTGGCCCATGCCATTGACGTCTTCAGGCCCATCCTATATGGACTGGTGATTTCCTACGTCCTTTATCCGGTCATGCAGCCGCTGGAGAACCGGGTCATCCGTTTTCTGGTAAAAATCAAACACCCGCCGGGGGAGAAGGCTGTGTCGGCCATTCACGTGTCCTGCGCAGTCATCAGCATTATTCTCGGCTACCTGGTGATTTTCGCCATCAGTGCCGTCCTCCTCCCGGAGATCGTCAAGAGCGTGCAGAACATCGTTCAGAATGTTCCGTACTATATCCGCAACATCCGTCTGTGGCTCAACAACCTCATCGCCAACAATCCCTGGCTCTCCGGCAGCGAGACGGTGGAGCAGTCCACGGAGTCATTGAACGAGACCCTGAGCCAGATTTCCTACTGGGTGACCGACCAGTTCTCCCCGAGGGTCGATATCATTGCCACCAGAGTCACAAGCTCTATTTTCACCATCCTGAACTTTCTCTACAACTTTTTCATCGGCACCATCGTCGCCATCTATGTCCTGATTTCGCGCGACCGGCTTCTGGCCAGAACAAGGCGCTTTATCTACTCGGTCTTTTCGGTCCCCACAGCCAATCAGATCCTGCACAATATCCGGTTCGTGGACGAAAAGCTGGGCGGCTTCCTCCTGGGGAAAATTCTGGATTCGATCATCATAGGCCTTATCTGCTATGTCGCCATGACGATCCTGCAGTTCCCCTATACGCTCCTGATTTCTGTTGTGATCGGTGTGACGAACATCATTCCCTTCTTCGGTCCCTTCATCGGAGCTGTGCCCAGCGCCTTCCTGATCTTTGTCAATAACCCGATCCAGGCGCTGTACTTTATCATCTTCGTCCTGGTCCTCCAGCAGTTCGACGGGAATTTCGTCGGACCCAAGATCCTGGGCAACTCGGTCGGTGTATCCAGCTTCATGGTCCTCATTTCCATCCTGATCGGCAGCGGCTTCCTGGGCGTGTATGGTATGATCATCGCTGTTCCGACAGCGGCCGTCCTGACGGCGGTCTGCCAGAATATGATCCTGAAGCGCCTGGTCCAGCGGAAGCTGCCCGGCGACCTGGAATCCTACCGGCATATGGACAAGGTGGATCCATGGACGCGCGCCACGGTGGAGGAGCCCTTCGAGACGGAGGGCAAGAGCTTCTACATGAATCTGAAGCGGAAGAGCGACGAAGTGCTCTCGCTGGAGTATCCGATTCCCGTCGCGCCATGGGACATGACCATCGAGGACGTGGAGAAGGCGGCTGTCCAGCGCCGGGCTGAGATGGAGGTGGAGAAGGCCTTCATGGAGAGTGAGAAAAAGAAGCTCTCCAAAGAAAAGCATGACCACGAATCGGTAGGCACCCTTCGGTCCCTGTTCGGCATGGACGACAGCGACGATGATGCCGGGGATGACAAGGAATCTCCGGACCGAAAAGGGTCAGGCACAGACAAATGATGACATTTCCCATCCCCGGGAGAGACGGCAGAAACCGCTCCTCTGCCGGGGATTCGTGGTATGTAAGTAACAAATGAGAACCCCGGTCCCGGGAACAGATTGATCCCGGACTGCCGGGTATGAGGAGGGAACATGGCAAATCAGAGACCGAACACAAAGGCGAGGGGCACCGGCGCTGACGACAGCGGGCTGGAGCCTGACGAGAAGGCGCTGGCTGCCGAGAGAGCTGCCCGCAGGGAACGGAGACGCAGGCGCGAGGAAGCCAGGCGCAGGAAAAGGCGTAAATATCTGATCCGGAGGGCCATTGCCGCGGGCGTGGTCCTTGTTCTGATCCTTCTCATCGTGCTGCTTGTCAGGAGCTGCGGCAAGAATGACAAAACGGCAGGTTCCGCTGACGCTCAGGTCACGGAGACGGCCACCCCGGCGGGACCGGCCGGGGCAGAAGAGCAGGCAGCTGTGGAGGTGGATACTGTCTCGGCGGAGAACCGCGCGGTGCTCGATCAGGCCGAACGGCTGGCAGCCATGTATGACTATGACGCTGCGATCGAGCTTCTTCAGCCGTATGCGGACCAGGGTACGGAGCCGGCCTTCTCGGAGGCCATTTCCAGGTTCCAGGCGACCAAGGATTCCTGCATCGCCTACGACGTGGAGACGATTCCCCATTTCTTCTTCCACTCCCTGCTCAACGATGACAGGGGCTTCAAGGCCGAGCTCGTCGGGGATTTTGTCGCCAAGGACAACGGATGCTGGATGTGCTCCACGCACGAGTTTAATACGGTCATCCAGCAGATGTATGACTACGGCTGCGTCCTGGTGACCATGCGGGATATGGTCATCGAGACAAAGGACGACAACGGAAACGTCCACTTTAAGATCAATGACCACCTGATGCTGCCGCCCGGCAAGCATCCGGTCGTCATGTCCGAGGATGATCTTAGCTACTACCACGCCTACGACGACCAGGGGATCGCGGAGAAGCTTGTCCTGGACGACGAGGGCAAGGTCAAGTGCGTCTACACGGACGAGAGCGGTAACAAGCATATCGGTGACTATGACGTCGTCCCGCTGCTGTCCACCTTCATAGACGAACATCCTGACTTCTCCTACCACAACGCCCACTGCATCATCGCCCTGACCGGTTACAACGGTGTGTTCGGCTACCGCACGGACGAGGTCTACAAGACCAGGGAGGCGGAGCGGCTGGATGCCAACCAGAAGGAGTGGCTGGAGGCCAATCCAGATTTCGACTGGGATGAGGACGTGGCGGAGGCCAAGAAGATCGCGGAAGCCCTGAAGGCGGAGGGGTATGAGTTCGCCAGCCATACATGGGGCCACCGGCATGCTGACACCGCCTCCGTGGATTCCCTGAAGCGGGACAACGAGCGGTTCGTCAACTGGGTCGTGCCCATCACCGGTCCCATCGACACCATCATCTTTGCCCACGGCAGCGATCTGCAGGGCGCCAGCGACTACTCCTACGACAACGAGAAATACGCCTACTACAAGAGTGCCGGCTACAATTACTACTCCAACGTGGACGGCTCCGTGCCTTATTGGAACCAGATCCGTGACGGCTACGTCCGCACCGCCCGCATCAACATCGACGGCTATCGGCTCTGGCAGGCCATGAGCGGCAACCAGAACTCCATCGCCGACATGGAGGCCCTGGGCATTCACGACATAGAGAGTTTCTTCGACTACGCCCGGTCCACACCTGTGGAAATCATGGGCTGATCCTTCGCGGCCTGAGGGCCGCAGATAAGAGATACGCATGCCATTCAACATCGTCCGCAACGACATCACGAAAATGAGGACCGACGCCATCGTGAATCCGGCCAACCCGCTGCCGGTCGTTGGCGACGGCGTGGATCGTGCTGTCTATACCGCTGCCGGTATGGAGCGGATGCTGAAGGACCGGCGGAAGGTCGGATACATGGGGGTGGGGCAGGTATTCATTTCCAAAGGATACGGGCTGCCCTGCCGGTATGTGATCCACGCCTCCGGGCCGGCCTGGGCGGACGGCACGTGCGGTGAGCGGGAGGATCTGGAGAAGACATATACGGCGGTCCTGGAGCTGGCGAGGAAAAAGCATCTGAAGAGTGTGGCCTTTCCCCTGCTCGGGGCCGGCACCTACGGCTTTCCCGTGGAGGTCGCGGTGGATGCGGCTATTTCCGCCATCGGGCGTTTCCTGCTCCGCACAGACATGAACGTCATCCTGGTGGTCTTCGGCCGTCCGGCGCTCAGGTATTCGGGCGGACTGTTCGATCGGATCGACTCCTTCATCGATGACAACTATGTGAAGGAGAAGAGAGCGGAGGAGTACGTCGGCTATTCCATGCATATGCCTGAAGCACCGGTCGTTTACGGGAACTACGTGAACCTGTCGGAAGCGCGCAGGGCGAAGAAGGAAGAGCCGGTACCGGATGCTTCCCTCAGCATGGCGAGCCAGGCTGTGTCTGAGGCAGAATGGGCTGAGGAGGCACAGAAAGCTTCCGAAGAGGAGGAAACGGACGAAGAGAAGGCCCGTCGATCTATAGGGCCTGCCAGGCAGGAATCAGCACGTCCGAAAGCGTATCAGGACAGTGCGCCGATGCCGAAAGCTTCGTCTTCCTACATGCCCCGCCCGGGTCACCGTTCGGAAGGCGTGCCACATTCATCCTATGATGATCTTGAGGATTCCTATCGGAAAGCCTCTAAAGAATACGCACGTCCCCCAAAAAAATCTTCCGCCAGGTCTTCCGATGCGGCACCTTCCCCCGGATACGCAAGGCCTCGTGGCTACGATGAGTATGATGAGGCCGCATTTTCTCCGGGGAGTGCGCCCAAAGCCGGGAAAGCCCGACGGCTCTCCCTTGCACCGGAGACCCGGAAGGACCGAAAGCTGGAAAGCCTCATGGAGGAGGTCGGCGAGACCTTCCAGGAGAAGCTCTTCCGGCTGATTGATGAGAGGGGTTTAAAGGATGCCGAGGTCTATCGGCGGGCCAATCTCGACCGCAAGCTCTTCTCCAAGATCAGGGGCAGGAGAGACTACCAGCCAAGC
>CACXEL010000308.1 GCA_902766655.1 uncultured Lachnospiraceae bacterium
GAAAAAAGGACCGTCCCTGATTTTCAAAAAGTCATTCCACCCCCACCACGAAGGGAGCCCCCATGCATTTCGATTACGACAGCCCGCTGATCCGTTTCCTCAACAAATCCGCGGATCTTCTGGTCCTGAACCTCTTGTTCCTGATTTCCTGCGTGCCCATCGTCACGATCGGCGCGGCCATCACGGCCATGTATGCCGTGAACCTCCGCTCCGTGCGCTATGGCGACGGCTACGTCTTCCAGAACTACACGAAAGCCTTCATGGGCAATTTCAAGCAGGCGACGGGTGCCTGGCTCATCATGCTCGCGGGCTGGGTCCTCATTTACATCGACGTCCGGTTCTGGTCAGCGGCAAATGCAGGCATGCTCTCGAGAGCCATGCTGGCTGTCTCCTACGCCATCGCGGCCGGGCTCTTTGCCCTCCAGACCTGGCTCTTCCCGGTCATCGCCAAGATGCGGGACCCCCTGAAGGTCCAGTTCGCCAATGCGGCCAAGATGGCTGTCGGCTACTTCATTCCGTACACGGTCATCTGCCTCCTGATCCACTTCGTGGTCTTCTATATGGCCTATGTAAACGTGGCCATGCTGGTGGTGCTTCTGGTGGTCGGCTTCGCCGCCGTCTCCTATATCTGCTCCTTCTTCCTCTACAAGGTCTTCTCCATGCTCATCACCGAGGAATCCCTGGGTGCCGACGATCTCCTGTATCAGGACAAGAGCAACGAGGAGTGACAGAGAGGGAGTGCCCTTTGAGAATCAGGGACGGTCCTTTTTTCTCAAAAATCTCTGATTGTTGAGAAAAAAGGACCGTCCCTGATTCTCATGGTCCAATCTGTCCTGGGGGTTATTTCACAGCCCCGTTCATGCGCCATCCTCCGGCGCATCCAGGTGCTTGATCTGTATACATAATTTTTCGTAGAAGGCATTCAGCCTTTCCAGGGCATCCGCGATCTGCCCGGCTTCCTCCGCCGAAAGGGTTTCGTGGGTATAGTCGTACAGCCTCTGGGTATTCCGGAACCCGGGCCCCAGCACGCCCTTCTTCTGTTCGGAAATGGAAACCACGCACAGACGCTTATCCTTGGCCGGGAATTCCCTCTCGATGAACCCCGCCTTCTCCAGGCGGGAACAGATATTGGAGACGTTGCCCGGATCCATGCCGAGCGCCGAGGAGATGGCCGTGATCCGGGACGGGCCGTTCGTCTTGAGATAGCGAAGGACCGTCATCTGGGAGATCGTGAGCCCCGTGGTGGCCAGTGCCATGCGGTTCAGCTTCTGATAGTTGGAAAGAAAATCCAGGACCGTCAGATTCAGTTTTTCGTAGATGTCATACATACTCCGAACCTCCGTGGCTTTTCCCCAGTATACCATAATTTGAGAGGCAGGGACGGTCCTTTTTTCTCAAAATCAAAGATTTTGAAAAAAAAGGACCGTCCCTGCCTCTCAAATTATGGGATTGTCACACCTGTCACAGGATAGTCAGCAGATCCCCAAAGGACGCAAGGTCATAATCCTCCAGCCCGCAGTCCTTTGCATCGCCGAACAGCGCCAGCGCCGTCATGCCGCCCGCCTTGGCCGCCTCGATGCCGGCTTTGGCATCCTCCACCACCGCGCAGTCCGCAGGATCCATACCCAGCTTTTTGGCAGCGACGAGGAAGACCTCCGGATCGGGCTTGGAGCGGGTGATGTCCGTCCCGTCCGCGATGGCGTCGAAGAAATCGCCCAGGCCGATCTGCCCGAGGATGAACTTGGTGTTCTTGCTGGAGGACCCGATGCTGAGCTTGTAGCCGCGCCTCCTGAGCTCGATCAGCGTGTCCTTCACTTCGTCCGTCAGGTCGGAGGGAGACATATTCTTCAGGAGATCCCTGTAGAGATTGTTCTTCTCCTCCGCGAACGCCTCCTTCTCCTCCTGGCTGTACTCCTTGTCGGACCTCTCCAGGATGATCTCCAGACTTGCCATCCGGCTCACGCCGCGCAGCCGGTTGTTGATCTTCTCGTCAAAATAAATCCCCAGCCTGTCCGCCAGGGCCTTCCATGCCTGATAGTGGAACTTGTCCGTAAAACAGATGACTCCGTCCAAGTCGAAAATCACAGCCTTCTTGTCAAATTTCATGTTTGCTTTCCTCCTTGTCGGAAAAATGAATTCATGCTATACAGATATAGAATACATCAATTAAGGGATTTTGAGAATCAGGGACGGTCCTTTTTTCTCAAAATCCTGGATTTTGAGAAAAAAGGACCGTCCCTGATTCTCAAAATCCCCATCCCCCCACAACATGAAAGGAGCTCCAGTACAATGCGTACCACCTACCGAATCCGCGAACCCTTCAAGTCCATCTTCCTTCAGTGCGCCGACGACTACGTCTGCCAAAGCCCTGCCCGCCCGCTCCGCTTCATCGAGAAAATGAAGACCCGCACCGGCATGGTCGGCCGCACCGACGAGAACGGCCTCGAGCTCCGCAACCCCGTAATCGTCGCCCTCGGCGACTCCGTCACCGCCGGCCACTTCGAGAGCCTCATGACTCCGGCCCTCCTCGAAAAGCTCGGCCACGTCTTCGCCATTCTCCAGAGCGACGCCGCGCCGGAGGAGAAGGCAAAAAAACTCGAGCAGGAAGGCCCCATGCCTCCGCTCGAGATCTTCGACGCCCGCGAGAGCTACATTGAAAAATTCCGCGAAATGCTGATCGACCGCTTCGAGCTGACCAGCGTCTCCGTCCTCAACGCCGGCATCGCCGGCGACACCCTGCCCTCCATGATCCGCCGCGCCGGCCGCGACGTCATCGCCCACGATCCGGACCTCATCCTCATCAACGGCTCCCTCAACTGGGATGACGCCCAGATGGGCGACGCGGACTATTACAAGCAGATCCTCGGGGATTTCGTCCGGAAGCTCAAGCAGGAGACCACGGCGGACATCATCCTCCTGACCCCCAACGGCGACCTCCCCAACACCATGTTCTCCGCCCCCGGCCAGGGCGCCCCCGTCCCCACCACCGACCAGCGCGCCGAAAAGATCCGCGAGATCGCCTTCGAGGAAAATGTATGCCTCGCCGACGTCCGCGCCGTCTGGGAAGCCGCCAAAGAAAAGGGCTGCCCCTGGGAAGAACTCCTCGCCAACCGCATCAACCACCCCTCCGTCGAAGGCCACGAAGTCTACGCCAAAGTCCTCATGAAGCTCTTCTGAAAATGAGATGCTGGGACGTTCCTTTTTTGAGAATCAGGGACGGTCCTTTTTTCTCAAAATTGAAGATTTTGAGAAAAAAGGACCGTCCCTGATTCTCAAAAAAGGTCCGTCCCCTTTCCCACTTCAGTCTCAAAAAGGACCGATCTTCCACCCTTCCTGCGATAACCCCACCCTATCACCAACGATAAAAACGACCGCATTTACAACCCCTCATCCATACGTATAATTAAACCAACGACCCAAGCAAAGGAGCAGCAGCCGATGAGCAATCCCGCGTATCGAAAACTCAATACCCTCATGTGTCGCCGACTGCCATTCTCCCGGTCAATCCATCTGGCTGGGGCGGCCGGCTGCTATGCCTTCGCCTCGAAATAAAGCGGTATCCGCAAACCGGTACCGCCGATCATGCCATTTGCCCGGGAGCCCCAGTCCCCGGGTCTTTTTTATTCCCGGCCTTCTCTCTTACCCAACTCTTATCCGCCTGCCAACGGAAGGCTCTGACATCCCCCAAAAGCAACATCAGGAAAGGATATCGAACCATGAGCTTACTTCAGGACATTCGCACCTACGTCCAGACCGGAGAGACCCGCACAGAAAACCTGGGCCTGGAAATAGAACATTTCGTAGTGGATGAGACCGGCACCCAGATCGGCTTCGCCGAGATCACCTCCCTCATCGAGCACGTCGCGCGCGAGATCGGCGCCGATCTGGTCTTCATTGACGGCCATCCGGTCGGCTACGCCAACGATAAATACGCCATCAGCCTCGAGCCCTCCTGTCAGTTCGAGATCAGCATCAGTCCCTACCCGGAAATAGCCCAGATCGAAGCCGTCTACCACGAATTCCTGGACCTCTGGGAGCCCATTTTTGAGGAGCGGGGCTACCGGATCGTGACCAGGGGCAACCTCCCGGCGGTGGAGCTGGGCTGGGTCTACCCGGACCAGATTCCCCTCTCCTCCAAAATGAGATACAAGTACATGGACGCCTATTTCCGTGAGAGCGGGAAATACGGCCAGTACATGATGCGCGCCTCCGCCTCCACCCAGGTCTCCCTCGACTACGCCTCGGAAGGCGATCTTGTCAAAAAGCTCCGCGTCCTTCAGAAGATCTCCCCGATCCTCATGGCCATGATGGAAAATAAGACCGTGCCCGCCTCGACCCTCCCGGGCGCCCCGGACAAGCCCCACCTCCTGAGGATCCAGGAATGGGACGACCTCGACCCCGCGAGGACCGGCTTCTACCCGCACTCCCTGGACGATGGCTTCGGCTACGACCGGGTCGCGGATGTGGTCTACAACACCCCGCTCATCCTCCTCACCGACAACGGCGCCACCACCTACGTCGGAGGCAAGAGCGCCGCAGACCTGGTGACCGAGGGCATTCTCACCGGGGAAGGCCTGGACGAGGAGAGAAGAAAGAAGCTCGTCGAGCACTTCCTCTCCATGGGCTTCTTTCATTTCCGAATAAAAAAATATATCGAAGTCCGCGTGGCCGACAGCGTTCCCATCGACAAGGCCCTCGGCTATGCCGCCCTCCTCAAGGGAATCGTCTATTCGGCCTCCGCGCTGGATTTCCTCGACAAAGTGCTGTCAGATATTGACAATCCGGACAAATTGAACGATGCTGTAAGCAGGATAGAAGAGGGCGGCAGCGATGCCATTATTTATCACGACCTGACGGCCGCCGAGTGGTCCGCCCGCCTGGTGGATCTGGCAAATGCAAA
>CACXEL010000309.1 GCA_902766655.1 uncultured Lachnospiraceae bacterium
ATGTAGATGATGCCCCGCTCCGCCTGCTCGATGTCGTAGTCGGCGGCCTGGACCAGGCGCAGGAGGATGTTCTCCACGTCCTCGCCCACGTAGCCGGCCTCCGTCAGCGTGGTGGCGTCGGCGATGGCGAAGGGCACGTTGAGCATCCGGGCCAGGGTCTGGGCCAGCAGGGTCTTGCCGCTGCCGGTGGGTCCAAGGAGCATGACGTTGGATTTCTGAAGCTCCACGCCCAGGTCCTTGGGCGCCATAAGGCGCTTGTAGTGGTTGTAGACGGCGACGGAGAGGACCTTCTTGGCGTCCTCCTGGCCGATCACGTAATCGTCCAGGAAGGCTTTGATTTCCTCGGGCCGCTTCAGGTTGATATCCTGATTGGACTGAAACGCCAGCTCTTCCTCGTCGTCCAGCATTTCCGAGCAGATCCTGACGCAGTTGTCGCAGATGTAGAGGTCGTTGGGACCCATGAAGAGTCTCTGGACCTGGTCCGCAGACCTGCCGCAGAAGCTGCACTTGGTCTTTTTGGTCGTTCTTGCCATATTTTCTCCTTATGCCTGTCCGTTCTCCGGGAAATGAAGACCTCCCGCCGGACCTTCCGGACAGTCGAAGGCCCCCGGCTGTCCGTACTGTCAACCGTAAGCCGCCTGCCCAAGGCAGCCGGCTTCCCGCTTCTTATGCGCAAAAGACTCCCGGCGAAGGCCAGGAGTCCTTTCTATTACTATTATCTGTTCAGCACAACACTGTCGATCAGACCGTACGAGACGGCCTCCTCGGCTGACATCCAGTTGTCGCGGTCTGTATCCCGCTCGATGATCTCGAGGGGCTGGCCTGTGTTCGCGGCAAGGGTCTCGTTCAGTCTCTTCTTGATCTTCAGGATATGCTCCGCCTCGATGGCGATCTCCGAAGCCTGGCCCCGGGCACCGCCGGAGGGCTGGTGGATCATGATCTCCGCGTTGGGCAGGGCCTGGCGCTTGCCTTTGGCGCCGCCCGCCAGGAGAAATGCGCCCATGCTGGCTGCCATGCCGATGCAGATGGTAGCCACATCGCACTTGATGTACTGCATGGTATCGTAGATGGCCCAGCCGGCCGTAACAGACCCGCCGGGGCTGTTGATATACAGACTGATATCCTTGGACGGATCCTCCGCCTCGAGGAAGAGGAGCTGGGCCACGACCACAGAGGCCGTGACATCGTTCACTTCATCACTGAGGAAGATGATACGTTCCTTCAGAAGGCGGGAGTAGATATCGTAGCTCCTCTCGCCCTGGGGCGTCTGCTCAATGACATAGGGAACCAGTGCGTTCTTAATCAAATTCATACCTCCACGGCATTGTCGCAAAGAAGGGTGATGGCCTCCTGAACGGCCAGGTCCTTCTTCATCTCATCCTTCTGGTAGTCGCCGAAGTACTTCTTGATGTCCTCGAGAGGCATCTTGTACTGCTCGGCCATTTTCTCAAGCTCAGCCTCGACCTTCTCGTCACCCACTTCGATGTTCTCGACCTTCGCGACCTCCTCGAGGACCAGACGGGTCTTGATCCTCTTTTCGGCCTGCGGACGCATCTGCTCCTTGAGGGCAGATTCGGTCTGGCCCATGTACTTGAGATACATGTCGATGCCGATGCCCTGGCTCTGGAGCTGCTGGGCATACTCGTTGTACATATCGGAAACCTGGCTGTCAATCATGGCGCCCGGGATATCCATCTCGCTGGTCTCGATCAGCTTGTCGACGACGGCATTCTCCTTGTCGGTCTGGGCAGCCTTCTCCTTGCGCTCGATGAGGGTCTTGTGGATGTTCTCCTTGTACTCGTCGACGGTGTCGAACTCGGAGGTATCCTGGACGTACTCGTCGTCAAGGACCGGCATCTCCCTGGTCTGGATCTTGTTGACCACGCAGTGGAAGACAGCGTCCTGGCCGGCCAGCTCGGGGGCGTGGTAGTCCTCCGGGAAGGTGACCTCGACGTCCTTCTCATCGCCTGCGTTCAGGCCGATCAGCTGCTCCTCAAAGCCCGGGATGAAGGAGCCGGAGCCGATGACCAGAGGCTGGCCCTGGGCTGTCCCGCCATCGAAGGCTTCGCCGTCGACCGTGCCGGCATAGTCCAGATTGACGGTGTCGCCGTTCTGGACCGGACGGTCTGTCACGTCCACGATACGGCTGTTCTTCTCCAGCTCGGACTTGATTTCATTTTCAATGTCCTCGTCGGTGACCATGATGTTGGCCTTGGGGACCTCGATGCCCTTGTAGGCGCCGAGCGTGACTTCCGGCTTCACGGCGAAGGTGGCTGTGTAGGTCATACCGTCCTCGCCGATATCGGTGACGTCGATCTCCGGGCTGGAGACGATCTCAAGACCGCAGGCGGAAGCCTCGGCCGGATAGGTCGCGTTGATCATATCGTTGGCGGCGTCCTCATAGAAAACGCCCTTGCCGTACATCTTCTCGATCATCATCTGGGGAGCCTTGCCCTTGCGGAAGCCCGGGATCTGAATCTTGCCGCGCTGCCTCAGATATACCTTGTGGACAGCCTCCTTGAAATCTGCAGCTGAGACCTCGATGGTCAGCTTAGCCATATTATGATCAAGTCTCTCTACCTGTGCGCTCATATTTCCTCCTGACAAGTATCTTTCTTCTATATTATTAATGGGTCATCCGGCATCCGGCGCCCATTGTCTGCTCTCATGACGGGTCCCTCCCGGGACCGATTCAAGCGTCATTAAAGCAGTATAACACAAGGTCTTTCCTGTGAACAGACCTTTTTTCCCGGAATTTGGGATATTTTGGAGGCTTCAGGCCTCGCTGAAAGCGATTCCCGCCGCCACCTGACGGGATTTTTCCTCCCCGCAGAGGAGCTCGATGAGGCGGAGGCCGAAGGGAATGGCTGTGCCGACGCCGCGGCTGGTGGTCACGTGGCCGTCGGTCAGGACCTTGGCGCCGGGTACCAGGACCGCGCCGGCGAGCTCGCTCTCAAGGCCCGGGTAGCAGGTGGCCTTGCGGCCGCTCAGGTAGCCGCGGTGGCCGAAGACGGTCGGGGCCGCGCAGATGGCCGCGATCTTCCGGCCGTCCGCGTAGAACTTTTCAAGAAGGACAGCCAGGCCTTCATGGGCCTCCAGGTTCCTGGTGCCGGGCTGGCCGCCGGGGAGGACCAGGATGTCCGCATTTTCAGGGGCGGCATCCGCCCACATTTTGTCGCATACAACGGAGATGCCGGACCGGCCGGTGACCGTCAGCGTCCCGTCCATGGAGACCAGGGTCACCTCCACACCCGCGCGGCGCAGCAGGTCCGCCGGCGTGAGCGCCTCGACTTCCTCAAAACCGTTGGCCAAAAAGATACAAACTCTGCTCATATCGTCACCCATCCTTTCAAAAATGTTCACTGTTCGGCGCGCCTTCCGAAATGAAAAAGGATCCTTCACCGCAGGTGGTGAACAGTGACCCAAAATGTTGTATAATGAATCCAGATCACTACAGGAGGTCATCCATGGAAATCGAACGCAAATGGCTCATTCCGTCCCCGCCCGCCGATCTGGAAAGCTTTCCCCACAGGAAGATCGAGCAGGCCTATCTCTGCACTGATCCCGTGGTCCGCGTCCGCCAGAAGGGAAATGACTACATTCTCACCATCAAGGGCCGCGGCATGCTTGCCCGTGAGGAGCACGAGCTGCCCCTGACCGCCGAAGCCTACGGCCATCTGCTGGCCAAGGCCGACGGAAGGATCATCACCAAGACCCGCTACAACATTCCCCTCATTTGCGAGGGGAAGGAGCTTCTCATCGAGCTGGACCATTTCGAGCGGCCGCACAGGGGGCTCTACCTGGCCGAGATCGAATTCAGCTCCGTCGAGGAGGCCCTGGCCTTCACGGCGCCGGACTGGTTCGGCGAGGACGTGACGGACGACCCGGCCTACCACAATTCATACATGTCCCAGCTGCCGCCGGAGGAGGCCTGAGGGAAGGTCCTCACATGGTCTTTGCCCGGTAGGTGCAGGCGCGGACAGCCTCGATGACGGCTGACCGGAAGCCCTTCTCCTCCAGCTTGGCCACGCCCTCAATGGTCGTGCCGGCCGGGGAGGTCACCATGTCCTTGAGCTCACCGGGGTGTTTTCCGGTCTCCAGGACCATTTTGGCGCTGCCGAGTACCGTCTGGGCCGCGCAATGGTAGGCCTGGGCCCTGGGCATGCCGTCCGCCACGGCCGCGTCGGCCATGGCCTCGATGAACATGTAGACGTAGGCGGGCGAGCTTCCGCTGAGGGAGGTCACGACAGCCATGAGGCTCTCCGGGATCTGCTCGGCCTCCCCGAAGGCGCCGAGGATTCTGCCGGCCAGAGCCAGCTCTTCAGGCGTCACGTTCTCGTTGGCGCAGTAGCCGGAAATACCCTCCCCCACCAGGGCGGGCGTGTTGGGCATGACCCGGACGATCTTTTTGCCGCTGCCGAGCCCGGCCTCGAGGGCCGCCAGGGACTTGCCAGCCATGATGGACATGACGAGCTGGTCCGGCCGGATCAGGTCCTTGATTTCCTCCGCCACCGACGGGAAGACAAAAGGCTTGACTGCGAAGAGGACGATGTCCGCCCCCGCGACCGCCTCCGCATTGCTCTCCACGGTCCTGATGCCGTAATTCCGGGCAGCCTTGACCCTGGCCGCCTCAAAATGGTCCGACGCCGTGATATCCGCCGGCGCCAGGATTCCCTTGGCAGTCAGGCCTCCGATGATGGCACTGGCCATGTTGCCGCATCCGATCACTCCAAGCTTCATACTTTACCTCCTAAATCGTCCGGCCGGCGCGGGCTGCCGCCCCACCGGTCGATCATGACATGCCGTGCCGGCCGGGCTTCGGCCGGTGCTCAACGTACACAAGGCCTCTCCTGTCCCCTGCCCCGAAGATCCGGGCGCCGGACGCGGGAGGCCTTGTTTCTGTCACGGTCCGACATTCTCTCCCGGGATTTTTCGGGAAAGCCCGTCGCAGCCGCCTTGTTTCCTGTCACAGTTCGATGTCCCCTTCAAAGACCTCGGTCGCCGGCCCCGTCATGAAAATGTGGCCGCTCTCCCGGTCCCAGTCGATCAGAAGATCGCCGCCGTTCAGCTTGACGGTCACCGGATTTTTGGCCAGCCCGTTCAGCATGGCCGCCACGGCGGTGGCGCAGGCGCCGGTCCCGCAGGCCCAGGTCTCGCCGGAGCCGCGCTCCCAGACCCGCATCCGGAGGGTGTGGTCATCGAGGACCTTGACGAATTCCGTGTTGACCCGGTCAGGGAAAAGGGTGTCATTTTCAAAAAGAGGGCCGATCTTCTCGAGCGGCAGATCCTCCACCTCCGGGACAAAGGTCACGCAGTGGGGGTTGCCCATGGAGACGCAGGTGATCCGCCACGCCTTGCCACCGATGGCCACCGGCACGTCGACCGCCCGGTCGCCTTCCAGCCGGACGGGGATATCCGCCGGCTTCAAAATGGCCTCGCCCATGTCGACCTTCAGTAGGACCGCTTTCCCGTCCTCCACCGTGAGCTCCAGCGTCTTCACGCCCGAGCCGGTGGCGATGCGGACCGTGGTCTTGTCCGTCAGGCCGTGGTCGTAAACGTACTTGCCCACGCAGCGGATGCCGTTGCCGCACATTTTTCCGCGGCTGCCGTCGGCGTTGTACATGTCCATCTCAAAATCCGCCTCGTCGGAGGGCTTGATGAGGATCAGGCCGTCCGACCCGATCCCGAAATGCCGGTCGCTGACGAAAATGGCCGCCGCGGCCGGGTCCGCCACCGTCTCGCGGGTGCAGTCCACATAGACGTAATC
>CACXEL010000310.1 GCA_902766655.1 uncultured Lachnospiraceae bacterium
AAACGGATCCTGGACGGCATCATCGAAATGATTTACGCTCTGGACAAGATCGCCCCCGGCACCGCCAACGACGACACGCTCCTCTACGGCGTGGAGGTCAAGTTCTATAATATGGAAGTCGCGCTCGACCACAATCTGGAGACCGCCCACAAGGGGCTCTACGTGATTGGAGACGGAAGCGGCGTCACCCATTCTCTCAGTCATGCTTCCGCCAGCGGCGTCTATGTCGCCAGAAAGATCCTTGGCCGGGCCTGACACCGACCTACCGCACCAGCACATGGCTTTTCCACCACTCTGTAACAGTCCGGACCGGCCTGACAGACACCACCGCTGCTCCATCACCATCTGACCGGCTTACGATATCATTCTGCGGAGGAAGTTAAAACCGTCAAATGACTTATCTAAAGAAAACTCTTATCTCTTCGATACTGATTCTCTCTCTGCTCGTCCCTCACGCCGTCATGGCGGATGAAGATGACAAGCCTTCTATCCAGAAGACCATCGACTGGGCCGTGCGCATCTGCCACGATCAATCCTACGGCTACTCCCAGGAGCACCGCTGGGGGGATGGCGGCTACGACTGCTCCTCCTTCGTCATCAGCGCCTTCTGGGCGGGCGGCTTCCATCTGGGGTATAAGGATAAGTACGAAGGCTGCACGGCGGACATCAAGCGGGCCTTCATGGAAGCCGGCTTCGACTGGTATCCGGCCAGTGACCTGAATCTGGACAAGGGGACCATCGACCTGCTCCTGCCCGGCGACGTTCTTCTGATCGACGGCTACCACGCGGAGCTCTACATCGGTGACGGGCTCACCGCCGCCGCCCATGAGGACGTCCCCTCCAAAGACCATCCAAACCGGTCCAAGGAACCCGGAGACCAGGGTGACGAGGTCTGCGTTTACGAATACGTCTATCATCCCTGGACGGGGGTGCTCAGGTACAACGCGGAAAATGACGTCATTTCCCGCTCCCAGGAGAGTGAGAGCGAGGAAGCCGGCGGAAGCGAACGCCACAGCGGGAATGACGATAACAGCGAAAGTGAGCACGTCAGCGAGAGCGATAGTTACAGCGAAAGCGAAGGAGACAGCGAGAGCAAGGACGTCAGCGAGAGCGATAGCCACAGCGAAAGCGAAGGAGACAGCGAGAGCAAGGACGTCAGCGAGAGCGAAAGCTACAGTGAAAGTCAGGAAGACAGCGAGGACAACGACGACAGCGAGAGCGAAAGTCAGGAAGAAAGCGAAGGCGAAGGTGAATCGTCGGACAGCGCCGATCCCGTCCCCGATACTTCTCTGCCCGCCCTCTTCCGGGTCGTCGCCG
Organism: uncultured Lachnospiraceae bacterium; assembly: GCA_902766655.1. GTDB lineage: Bacteria > Bacillota > Clostridia > Lachnospirales > Lachnospiraceae > Chordicoccus. The sequence goes on from CACXEL010000310.1 coordinate 1,318, forward strand.
ATGCTCTTTTCGTCAGGCAGGGTCCCGGCACGGACACCCCGGCCGTGGAATACCTGCAGGAGGATGAACAGGTCATCGTCACGGACCTCACCGGCGTCTGGGGGCACGTCACCGTCTGCGGCGTGAAGGGCTACGTCAACATGATGTATATGAACCGCGTCCGCCGGGTCACGAGCGACGAACTGCCAGACTCCACTCCGAGTGACAGCGGCAGCGAGAGCAGCGCCGCCGGCACGGGAACGGCCGGTTCAGGGGATAATAACGGCACCCAGTCCCCGTCCGACGCCCTGAAGGAAGTTCCGGACAGAATATTGACCGAAGTCATCAGGCTCTTCTACACTGTCCCCACTTATCCGGCGGGACAGGTCCTGACGGTGAACACGGATACTCTCCTCGTTCGCCGGGAGCCGGGAAGCAAGGACGATCCGATCTACGCCCTGAACGAGTACGACCGCGTGGAGATCCTGGAGCAGGCCGGCAGCTGGGGCAAGATCAAGGTCGGCGACATCTACGGCTGGATCGACCTCCACTACTGCCGCGAATAAAGACATACAGACAAAAGAGAGAGCTGAAGTTCCCACAGGGAGTCCTTCAGCTCTTTCTTTTGCGCATTTATGCGGCACCGGCGGCCGGCAGCGCCTTCCGTTCTGTCTTTTTCACTTCAGCAGGTCTGCCCTTGAAGGCGGGTCAGCGCTCATGCCCCGCCGAAGGGTCTTTCTTCTCCTTGTCCCCGCTCCGGGACATGCCTTTCTGAAGGACTGCATTTCCGTAGCGCTTTTGGACGCGGGTCATCATTTCTTCCAGGCGTCGGCGCTTTTCATTCGCCTCATCCTGCTCTGCTGCCTTACCGCCCTGGCTTGCGGTCTTCGCCGAATCTCCGGTCTCTTTTGCCGGCGCTGCAGCCGTATCACCCTGCCTCACTTTTCTTACATCATGCTTTGCCTCTTCCCGTTTCGCCGCGGGCACATCAGAGCCTTCCTTCCGTTCGCCGGTCTCCATCTTCTGTTGACTGGCCCAGGAAAAAAGGTCAAGCTGCCGGTACTCCCCCTCCTCCAGGTTGCTGCCGCCCACGCCCAGGAGCCGTAGTGTCTCCCCCCGTGCGAAAAGCCCGCCATCGCCCAGGAGCAGGTCCCGAAGGAGCTGCAGGCCGGTCTCGGAGATGACGGAGGCTTCGCAGGTGGGTACGGCCAGCCCCCTCTGGCGGGTATGACGCTTGAAAGCTCCCGTCTTGACCACAACAAATACGGTGCCGGCCCGCACTCCGTCCCGCTGCATCCGGGCCGCCACCTTGTCCGCCATGTGGGCGATCATGGGCGGTACCAGATGGTCAAAGTTCTCGCCTGTGATATCCTCGCTGGTCGTGGTCTCGTGGGAATAGCTTTTGGCTTTTTCACGCTCCACACGGACCGTCGAAGACCCGATCCCGTTGGCCTTGCGGTGGATGGATTCCCCCGCCTTATCGCCCAGGATGCTCTTCAGAATATCCGGATCTGCAGCTGCCGCATCGCCGATGGTCCGGATGCCCATGGTGGTCAGCTTGTCAGCGGTCTGCCGGCCGCAGCCATAGAGCTCGCCGATGGGGAGGGGCCACATTTTCGCGGGGACCTCCTCCGGGTAAAGGGTATGGGTCCTGTCCGGCTTCGCGAAATCGCTGGCCATCTTGGCCAGAAGCTTATTGTGGGAAATGCCTACATTTACCGTGAATCCCAGCTTCTCCCGGATCTCCTGCCGGATCCGGGCAGCCGCACACTCCGGAAAGCGCTCCCCCGCCGCGATTTCCGCGGAGAAAGCCGCCTCCCTGCCTGTCATGTCCATGTAGGCCTCGTCGATGGACACCTGCTCCACCTGATCGCTGAACTTCTTCAGGATATCGATGAAAGCATGGGAGCATTCCCGGTAGAAAGCGAAATCGGAAGGGATGAGGACCAGGTCAGGGCACTTGCGCAGAGCCGAGACCACCGGTTCGCCGGTCGTCACACCGTATTTTTTTGCCGGTATCGATTTGGCTGTGATGATACCGTGCCTTGTCTTTACGTCCCCGCCCACGGCGGAAGGGATCGTCCTGAGGTCCACCGCCCTGGGGTCCTCCTTCAGACGCTTCACCGCGCTCCAGGACAGAAAGGCAGAATTGACGTCCACGTGGAAAATGATTCTCCCTCTGCTCTTGTCCCCTGCCATGCCGCCTCCTTTTTCTTCGGGAAACATACGAGACTCACGCACCCTCTTGTGCGGCAGCCTCGTGGCAAAAAGACCTGACAGGGCGTCTGTTCCGCATCCTGTCAGGTCTGTACTCATTTTTTTCCAGAATTCAATCTGTTATACCGGCATTCAGCCTGGGACCTCTACTCTCTCACTGTCGCCTGCGGCTTGACGTAGCTGACGAAGACGTT
>CACXEL010000311.1 GCA_902766655.1 uncultured Lachnospiraceae bacterium
AGGCGAACATGTACTGCTGATAGATCCCGTTGTAGGGCGAGTACCTCTCGTAAGGATATCCGTCCGGGTATTCATTTTCCAGGATTCGCTTCACCCACACGTCTATGGGAAATGCATCCACGTGGTGAAGCCCGAAAAGCGATACGCAGCTGGCGACCTTGACGCCCACACCCAGGAGGCCGGTCAGAGCTTTCATGGCCGTCTCCCCGTCAGTCTCCTGGAGAGCCTTCAGGTCAATTTCCCCTCCGGCCACCGCTTCGCCCGCCGCCCGCACGTACCGGCACCTATACCCCAGGCGGCAGTCTGTCAGCGTCTCATCCGACAGTGCGGCGACCGCTTCAGGACTCGGAAACCCATAGTATCGCTCACCCCTCACGTCCGTCAGCGGCTCACCGCACCGCGACGCGAGGAGCTCAACGGACCGGCGGATCGATGGGATATTGCGGTTCTGGGAGATGATGAAGGTGACGAGCATCTCCCAGGGGTCCTGCCTGAGGATCCGGATTCCCCTCTCCTCCTGCGATGCCTTCCACAGGAAGGGGTCTTGTCCAGAGTCGATCCGTGCCCGGATCCCGCGGTAATTCTCCTCCAGGTCAAAATAGTTCTTCCAGAAGCCTCCAAACTCCTCTTCCGTGCAGGACAGATCATACCTGTCCGCGCCCAGACTCTTCAGATACAGACAAACCTGTCCCGCTATGATACGGTAAGTATCCCCGTCCCTTTTCTCCCACCGGAAGCACTGGCCGCTCTCCGCGATCTTTCCCGGGTCAAAATCGTCTGTCATCTCCAGAATCATAGCCTCTCCCTTCTTCCGAACTCAATATCCTTATATTCCCTATCATATCATCAAAACACACGATACGTAACCGCTTAACAGTAATCCATTCGTCCCACTGTGGCAGCCTTCCTTCAACAGCTGGCCCTACACACATTCCGCCGCAAGGTCTTATTCACATGCCGGGGGCAAATGACCGCCAAAGCCAAGGTCGGAAATACGGAGGTATACAAGACAAAACAACGCCGTCTTCCGGTCAACGGAAAACAGCGCTGTCAATATATCCATGTCCCTTGGCCTTCTTCAGTCAGCCTTCTCCAAGCCATCCGGCAGCTCGTACTCCAGAGCAAGGCTGCCATCGGCCTTCTTCTTCCATGCCACATGGACAAAGCCCCTGGGCGTGAATACTTCACCGCTCGCTTCCGTGAACGCGCCTGCCTGCGGGGAAATGAAGACCTTCTCAAAGCCCGGCGCCGCCGGACGAACGCCCAGCACCACAGCCGGCATCTCATAGCAGATGAGGGAAGCCCATGCGTGGCAGTCAGAGCGCCCATCTGTATCATTCTCGACGCATGTGGTCATATTGTCGCGGACCATCTGCCGCCAGAGCTCCCAGAGATCGTCCGTCTTCTCATACCAGCCGCACTTCTCAAGTGCCCGGAAGAGATAGAAGGAGAAGGAGACAGAGGCCTGGACAAGATCGGGATTGCCTACAGTGATCTCCAGGGCTTTCCTGCCCTCCTCCGGACTCAGAACCCCCGTCAGAATGCCGAAGACCTGGCTGTGGACCGAGTAATCATCGACGCCCGGGCCATCCTGAAGGAGGCGGACGCCCTTGTAGTCGCCTACGGCATGGGTAAGGATCGCATTTTTCAGATCTTCAGCCCGTGCCGCGTACTCCTCCGCGAGGCCCTTGCGGCCGACATAGCCGGCCAGCCCGGCCGCGTGCTGCAGGCCGTAGAGATAGAGGAGGCTCTCCATGATGATGGAGCCGCTTCCCTGGCCCGTGGCACCGGGGACACCGGTTTCCCACTTGCCTGCCCAGTCGATGAAGGACCAGTATTTGTCCCGCATGAGGATGCCGCCGACTTTCCCTACCAGGCCCTGGTCTGTCAGGTGTTCATCAAAGAAGCCAAGGATCCGGTCGATGGCCGGCAGGTGCGTCTTCACCAGCGCCTTGTCCCCGAAATACATCATATGGTCGTGGACCATGAGCAGATAGTAGATGGAGAAGCCTGGAATGACGTTGCTGCCGATGGTCGGGGCATCGCAGTTCACCAGTCCGTCCGGGCGCTGGGACCTGCGGAAGGCCTCCATGGCCTGCCTGGCCAGGCGGTCGTCGCCGCTTAAGGCGTAGGTAAAGAGAATCTCACTCCGGCCGTCCATGGCGTACTGGAGCTGCTCGTAGAAGGGGCAGTCCATATAGGTCTCATGCATGCAGCGGCGAAGGGTGCGGACGCTGATATCCCAGATGGGTGCCAAGGTCGGGTCTGACGCCGCAAAGCTTGTCTTCACCTCCAGAGGATAGCCCGTGGCACGGTAGCGGAAGTCGAGTAAGGTCAGCGGCTCATCGGCCGTCTCGACGCGGAGCTGGATATAGCGGAAGGTCCTGAACCAGAAAGGCTCGTACTCTTCCGGGTCTTCCCGGGTCCCAAAGCCGGCCGCCTCATAGTGGGAGGTGTGGCCGAAGAGCCTGCCGTTCACGGCATCTGTTCGGTCGCCCTTGCGCGGCGGACCCTCCAGGAGGCCGAAGGGGCCTTCCACCGGCGGCTGCGGATAGGCGTAGCATTCCGAGCAGAGGGTAGAAATCTTTGCGCCCCGGCCGCCGGAGAGCTGATAGATCAGATAGCCGCACTCCTCCGCGCCGGCGGAAATCTCAACGATCTGGGTGCTGTGGGCAGGTACCGTTACCGAGGCCCTGCCGGCGATCATCTCTTCCCAGGCGTCGCGGATCTCTCCGCCCTCGCGGACAGCTGAGACTGCCTCAAAGCGCTTGTCCTCGTAGGACATCTGCGGGATCGTGCGCGGGACCTGGTTGCCCGGTGCATCCGCTTTGCCGATGTCGAAAATCATTCTGGGAGCTGCCGCATCCCAATCCTTGTCATCATAACCGGCCTTCTTCCAGCCCGCATAAGCTGCTTCGGCACATACGTCCTCCTGGGCATGGATCGGGGCGGGAAAAGAGCCCTCTCCCACCACCTTCAGGGAGCGATAGACACTGCATTTCCAGCCGCTCCGCCCTGAAAGGGAGAGTCCGCCATCCTGATCGCAGTCCTGGACGAAGAGGTGTGGAATCTCCGTGTGTAGCAGGGAGTCGTTGGTGTTGGGGTTCGCCGCGGAGAGGCTGGAGGCCGGAAAACGAAGGACCTCCACAGCGACAACGTTGGCGCCGACCTTCAGGCAGGGA
>CACXEL010000312.1 GCA_902766655.1 uncultured Lachnospiraceae bacterium
CCACGCGGACGGCAAGTACCATCTCATGGGCTGCATGCTCTCCGCCGCCTCCTGCAACAAGTGGTGGGAGGAGGGGATCATCGGCACAGAGGACTTTGCCGGTGAGCAGGCCAAGATTGAGAAGCTGGGGGAGAACCACGTCTATTTCCTGCCCTACCTCATGGGTGAGCGGTCGCCGATCAACGATCCGTATGCCCGCGGCACCTTCACAGGCATCACCATGGACACCACCAGGGCAGACATGACCCAGGCGGTCCTCGAGGGCGTGGCTTTCGCCATCCGTGATTCCATGGAGGTGGCCTGGTCCCTGGGCATCGACATCGAGAGGGCCAAGATCTGCGGCGGCGGCGCCAAGAGTCCGCTGTGGAGAAAGATCATGGCCAACGTCCTCAATATCAAGATCGACCGCATCGCGGCCGAGGAAGGCCCGGGCTACGGCGGAGCTATCCTCGCGGCTGTGGCCTGCGGCGAGTATAAGTCTGTCGAGGCGGCTGCGGACGCCATCGTGCGTGTCGTGGGCACGGATGAGCCGGATCCGGAGCTGGTGGCCAAATATGAGGCCAGGTACAGGCAGTACAGGACCATCTATCCGGCCCTCAAAGAAGTATTCAGGAAGATTGGCTGATATTTGTCCCTGAACGAAGAAAATGAAAACCCCTCCGCTTTGGTCCGAAAGGACTGGCGGAGGGGTTTTTCCTGTACTTTGAAGGATGGATTTATGCTGCGTGCTTGCCTGCGATAAGGTGCCTGGCCTGTGAAAAACAGATCTTTGTGCCAATGCTTCTCCGTGATGAGCGGCTCTCAGCGCGCAGGATGAATATACGTGGCAGAGCTGCCCTCACATTTGTGAAGTCCTGCCGGGGAGGCAGAGGTCAGTCGGTGCTTCCGGCAGCAGCTTCCATCCGGTAGACCCTTGTCTCGTAGGGCCGGAGCAGGTCCTCGTCATGGATTTTGGCGTAGTTGCCAAGGAGCAGGGTCTTTGGTTTTCCGATCCAGTCCTTGGGCAGACGGAGCAGGGTCGGAATATGGGAGAAGGAGCAGACCACCAGGATCCGCTCGCCGTTCAGGGCCCGCTCGTAGACGTAGTGGGACCGGCTCTTCGGGAAATATTCGCGGTAGGTCCCGTAGATCAATGTCTCAGAGCCCTTGCGCAGTTCAAGGCAGCGGCGGTAGAAGCGAAGGATGCTGGCGGGGTCCTTGATCTGGGCCGCCGCATTGATGTGTTTATAGTTGTGATTCAGATAGAACCAGGGGCGGACCTTAGAGAACCCGGCATAGCGGCCGGCCGTCCACTGGACGGGCGTCCTCGCAGAGTCCCGGCTCGAAAGATGGATCCGGCGGAGGCGCTTTTTGGCGGGCTCCTTCAGGTGAAAGCTGTGGTATGCATTTTTCGAGGCCACGTCCAGATAGTGGTCGATGGAGGGCAGGTGGATGTTGAGCATGCCGATCTCCTGGCCCTGGTAGATGAAGGGGCAGCCCTGCTGGAGCATGTAGGCGGCGCACAGGCAGGTGCCGGATTCCCGCCAGAAGAGGCGGCTGCCGTAGCGGCTTATGACCCGCGGATGGTCGTGATTTTCCAGATAGAGGGCGTTCCAGGCCTTGCCCTCCAGGGCGTACTGCCACTTGGAGAAGGCGCGCTTGAGGCGCCGGAGGCTGAAGGGCAGGTGGACGTACTCCGTCATGAAGCAGTCCGCGGTCATGGTGTCGAACTGGATCATCATGTCCAGGACCCGGTCCTCGCCGCTCATGTAGCGGAGGGCAGTCTTCGTGGGGGTGTAGGGCGCCTCGCCGATCTGGATGGCGCCGTACTCCCTGGCCACCGCACGGAATTCCTCCAGGTATTCCATGATGTGAGGGCCGTCCTTGTAGTGGGGCATACCGTTGATCGCGGGGAGGAAGGGCAGGCCGTTGGGCAGGCCCTCCCGCTTGGAGATGAAGGTGATCACGTCCTCCCTGAACCCGTCCACGCCCATGTCGAGCCAGAACCGCATGATGTCCTTGACCTCCTCGCGGACGCGGGGGTTGTCCATGTTGAGGTCCGGCTGCTTTTTGGCGAAGACGTGGAGGTAGTACTGGCCCCGCTCCTCGTTCCACTCCCAGGCCTTGCCCTCGAACTGGCTGTTCCAGTTGTTGGGCAAACGGCCTTTTTTACGGCCGTCGCGCCAGATGTAGTAGTCGCTGTAGGGGTTGTCCCTGCCCTTGCAGCTCTCCTTGAACCAGGGGTGCTCGTCGGAGGTGTGGTTGATGACCAGGTCCATGAGGACCTTCATGCCCAGCGAGTGGGCCTTGTCAAGGACCCTTTTGAACTGGTCCAGGGTGCCGTAGTCCGGGTGGATATTTTTGTAGTCGGAGATGTCATAGCCGTAGTCGGCGTTGGGAGAGGGATAGATAGGGCTGAACCAGATGGCGTCCACGCCCAGGTATTTCAGGTAGGGAAGCTTGTCGTAGACGCCGTAGAGGTCGCCGATGCCGTCCCCGTTGCCGTCCGCAAAGCTGCGAATCCAGATCTGGTAAAATGAAAGCCGCCGGAAATCATCAGCGGACCTGGAGCTCCCTGATTCCGCCTCTTCTGCGACCGCCGGCGTTTCCGCAGTCTCGGACCGGATTGCCGAGGCGGCTCCTTCCTCCTGCCTTATTTCTTCGTCAAATGCAAACTCACTCATTGCTCTGCAGCTCCTCGTAGCTCTTACGGATCTCCTCGGCGGCTATGTCAACATTTTTCTTCAGGGTGTTTTTGGCGTCGGCGGCTGTCTTCTTGAGGCCGTCTCCCAGCTCGTCCAGGCTGTCCCTGGCGCCGGCCGCTGTCTTTTTGAGGCCGCCGCCCAGCTCGTCCAGGCTGTCCCTGGCATCGGCGGGCAGCTTTTTGAGGCCGTCGCCCAGCTCCGTCAGGTTTTCTATGGCCTCGTGGACGGCATTTTCCCGGGCCTCGCGGCGCTCCTGACGCTTTTGCTCCCGCTCTTCGCGGCGCTCCTGGCGCCTCTCCTCGCGCTCTTCGCGGGCTTCCTGGCGCTTCTTTTCTCGTTCCTGGTAGGCCAGCTGGGCGCTGGCCAGGCTGTCCTCGTAGCTCTCGGCGAGTCCGTCGCCGATCCGGTCCAGGAAGGACTCGATGCTCTCGCCGGCCTCCTGGATGTTCTCCATCATGCCGACGGCTGTCTCCTTCCAGTCGTTGAAGATCTCCTTGCGGATCTGGCGGTAGCGGTTCCGCTCGCTCATGCTCCGGGCCGTGAGGGCGACCAGGAGGTCCGTGGCGTCCTTGCGGCGCTGGTCATAGGCGCCCCGGGCCTTCTGATCCAGGACCCAGAGGTAGCGGTCGTAGGCCCTGGCCACTGCGTCGCGCCAGGACAGATATATCTCGTCCATCGCGTGCTGGCCGGCGTCGCGCAGGTGGGGGAGGTCCCTGGAGGCTTCGATCAGGAAGGCGCCCAGGGAAGCTGCGTTTTCCTCGACGGTGAAGCCGTTCCGGCCGGAAGTCACGCCTTCTGCGGCGCAGCTGCCCTCTATGAGGACGCTGGCGAGGCCGCAGGCGGCCGCTTCGCGGACCACCAGGCCGTTGGTGTCGAAGGTGGAGGGGAAGATGAAGAGGTCCGCCCGGGTATTCCAGGCCCGGAGCACGTTCCGGTCGTAGATGGCGCCTGTGAAAATGCACTTGCCGGGGACGTCGTTGTCGTCCATGAAGCCGTACTCACGGGCTTTATTTTCCATGAGCTCCTTGTCGGGGCCTTTACCGATGAAGACCATGCGGAAGTCCTGCCCGGCGTCGGAGAGGATCTTGAGGGCGTCCAGGATCATGGGAATGCCCTTGTAGGTCATCATGCGGCCGACGAAGAGGAACATGGGGACATTTTCGGGCAGGTCATAACCGGCTGTGGCCTCTTGTACGGCTGCCTGGTCCACCCGGCCTTTGTCGAAATCGACGCCGTTGTCCATGACGTGCCACTCGCCCTCGAAGCCCAGGGCGGAGAGGCTCTCGCCGGCGCCGCGGCTCACGACCCAGATGTCGTCGCAGGCGGCAATGTTGCCGACCATGGCCTTGATGGTCTCCTCGGCAGCGGCCCTGATTTTGATGATACGGCGGAGGTCGATGTCGTACTTGGTGTGGTAGGTGTAGACGATGGGTGCCTTCACTTCATCCCTGAGGAGCCGCGCGATGACGGTGGCGGAGGCAGGGCAGTGGGCGTGGATGATATCCGGCTGGAAGGCCGCCATCTCGGAGATGGCTTTCTCAGCGAAGGGATTGCCGGTTCGGTAGCCGCTGGCCAGGTTCTCGGTGGGAAGGCTCTGGTAGGGGATGACCGGGTATGGGTAGGACGAATAGTCCGCGCCCGGGTAGCGGGGAGTACCGACGATCACCGGACTGGCGAAGTCCGAGG
>CACXEL010000313.1 GCA_902766655.1 uncultured Lachnospiraceae bacterium
CGATGGCAGCTTTGCGGAGGCTGAGCTCCGTGAGCTTTTGGGCATCGGTGGCGACGGCGGGGTCGGCCATGGTCTCGTCGATGGCGCTGTCCTCATTTTCCAGGGCCTCGATCCTGGCCTCGGTCTTTTTGAGGTCGCTCTCCAGCTTGCGGCGCCTGGCCTGCTCCTCCTTCTGGGCCCTCCAGTCCAGTTTTGCCTCCGTCTCAGCGGCGGGGAGGGCTTCCGGGGAGACCTGGGTCAGGTGGGCGGTTTCCATGGCTTCCTTTTTTTCCAGGTAGTAGTCATAGTTGCCGATGTAATTGAGGAGAGAGCAGCGGGTCAGGTCCAGGATCCGGTGGGCGGTCTGGTTGATGAAGTACCGGTCATGGGAGACGTAGAGGAGGGTGCCCTTGTAGGCATTGAGAGCGGCTTCCAGGATCTCCCGGGAGTTGATGTCCAGGTGGTTGGTGGGCTCGTCGAGAATGATGAGGTTTGCGTTGCCCAGCATGAGCTTGCAGAGGCTGACGCGGGCGCGTTCGCCGCCGCTCAGGGAACTGATCTTTTTGAACACGTCCTCGCCGGTGAAGAGGAAGGCGGCCAGGGCGCTGCGGATCCTGGTGTTGTTCAGGTCCGGGTAATCGTCGCTCAGCTCCTCGAAGAGGGTCTTGTCCATGTGGAGGACCTGCATCTCCTGGTCGTAATATCCGACGGTGACTTTGGCGCCGTAGCGGACGAGACCTTTGTCCGGGCGGACAAGGCCGTTCAGGATCTTTAAGATGGTGGATTTGCCGGTCCCGTTGTTGCCAATCAGGGCCACGTGCTCGCCTTTGTGGAGCTCGAAGTTCAGGTCCTCAAAGAGGGTGAGGCCGTCGTAGGCTTTGGCCAGGCCCTCCACGGTGAGCACGTCGTTGCCGCTCTCGAACCGGGGGACGAAGGAAAAGTCGATCACGGCCTCCGGTCCCGCGGGCTTCTCAGGCATGTCCATGCGGTCCAGCTTCTTCTGACGGCTCTCGGCGGCCCTGATGGATTTCTCACGGTTGAACTGCTTGTAGCGGGCAATGACCTCCTCCTCATGCCGGCGGGCGGCTTCTGCCTTGGTCCAGGCCAGAAGCTGGGCGTGCCTGAGCTCTGCCTTCTTTTTGGAATAGGCGTCGTAGTTGCCCATGTAGGTGCGGCTCACTCCGTTGTCCAGCTCGATGACCTTGGTCACGACCCGGTTCAGGAAATACCGGTCGTGGGAGACAATGAGGACCGCGCCCTTGTAGTTCATAAGGTAGGTCTCGAGCCACACGATGGCGTTCATATCCAGATGGTTGGTGGGCTCGTCGAGGAGAATGATGTCCGGCGCGGTGAGGAGGAGAGTGCCCAGGGCGACCCGGGTCTTCTGACCTCCGGAGAGGGTGGAGACCTTCTTGTCGAATTCCTCCTCCGCAAAGCCCAGGCCCTTGAGTACGCCCACCACTTCGGACCGGTAGGCGTAGCCGTTGGCCCGCTCGTAGGCCTCGTTCATCCGGGCGTAGGCGGCCATTTCCTCCTCGAGCGCCTCTCCGCTCAGGGAGGCCATCCGCTTCTCGGAGGCGCGCATGCGCTCGTAGAGCTCCAGGACGTCACGGCGGACCATGAGGAGCTGCTCGAAGATGGAAGCGTCTCCTGTGAGCTCCTGGTGCTGGGCCAGGTAGCCCATCCGCATTCCCTTGGCCAGGACGGCCTGACCGGCGTCGGCGGGCATGAGGTCCATGATGATCTTCAGGAGCGTGGATTTGCCGGCGCCGTTCACCCCGACGAGGGCGGCCTTCTCGTGCTCCTCCACGTAGAAGGAGACTTCGCGCAGGACTTCATTTCCCGGAAATGTTTTGCTGATTTTCTGGACGTTCAGGATCATGTCTGCCCTCCCGGCAACCTGACAGCAAGCGTTTGACAAGCCATAGCCGTGTCATTATAATGGTAAAGAATCTTTGCGCACGCAAGGCGCAGCCTTTATACTACCATACTTTCCCCCGGTTTAGCACCCTGAAAATGAAAACAGGCCCTGCTTTTACCGGAACTACCTTACCAAGGGAGGCGAAGCATGAAGCACATCCTCACAGCAGCACAGATGAAAGCCAGGGACGAGTACACCATCCGGGAGATCGGCGTGCCGTCGGCCGTCCTCATGGAACGGGCCGCCCTGGCCATCGCGGAGGAGGTCCTCTCTCTGATCCGGGAGGCGCGGAGACCCGCCCGGGTCCTGTGCGTATGTGGAAGCGGCAACAACGGAGGGGACGGCGCGGCCTGCGCCAGGATCCTCCATCTGAAGGGTGTCGACGCATCCATCTATGTCGCCGGAAATCCCGAGCATTTCACGGAGGACATGGCGCAGCAGATGGAGATCGCGCGGAAGGCGGGTGTGCCGGAGCTCAAGAACCCCCCGTGCAGGGAATTCGACATCCTGGTGGACGCCCTTTTCGGGAACGGCCTTTCGAGACCGGTCACCGGCACCTATGAACGGACAGTCGAGCGGATGAACGGAGCCAAGGAGGCGGGGACGCGGATCGTCGCGGCTGACATTCCTTCCGGCATCCACGCCGACACCGGTCAGGTCATGGGATGCGCGGTCAAAGCGGACGTCACGGTAACCATGCAGCACGTGAAGGCCGGTCTCCTCCTGAATCCCGGCGCCATGTACGCCGGGCGGATTGTAACGGCAGAGATCGGTATCCTTGACAGGACGGCGGAGCCGGACGGGGAGCCGCCGATCTATGCCCTGGAGGATGCGGACCTGGTCCGCCTTTTGCCGGCCAGGATACCGGAGGGCAACAAGGGCACCTTCGGCAAGGTTCTGATCGCCGCAGGCAGCTCTGACATCTGCGGCGCGGCCATCCTGGCGGGTGAGGCAGCCCTCAGGGCCGGCGCCGGCATGGTGAAGATCGTTACGCACGCGAACAACAGACAGGCAGTCAACGCCGCCCTCCCCGAAGCTCTGACTGCTTTTTACGAGGACGGTGACGGCGCTGCGGAGGCGGTGCTGGACGCCCTCGACTGGGCCAGTGTAGTCGTCGCCGGACCGGGAATCGGGACCGGCGGACCTGCCTTTGCCATCTTAAAGACCCTGCTTGGCAGCTGCCGCCTGCCCCTGGTCCTGGACGCGGACGCCCTGAACTGCATCTCGACCCACGTGGAGCTGCTGGGCGATTACAGGGGCCCGGTCTTCATTACCCCTCACGTCGGGGAGATGAGCCGGCTTACCAGCGTGTCCGTCCCGGACATCAAGTGCAATCTCGTCGGCAGCGCCCGCACCATGGCCGAGATGTGGGGCATCACCACTGTCCTGAAGGACGCGCGCACCTGCACGGCTCTGAAGGACGGCACCGTATTCATCAACACCTCGGGAAATGACGGCATGGCCACCGCCGGCAGCGGCGACGTTCTGGCCGGCCTTCTGGGCGGCATCATCGCCCAGGGCGGAGATCTGACCATGGCCGGACCGGCCGCCGTTTACGTTCATGGCAGGGCGGGAGACGCTGCGGCAGCGGTCAGAGGCAGGTCCGGGATGACCGCCAGGGATATCACGGCCCATATCGGCGAAGTAATCGGTTGAAAGAGAGGGCTGCAGCCTTTTCTGACCATAACTGTTCAATATGAAGGAGCATCTTGGTATGAAAGCTTATACAAGGGTCCGGGCCGACATCGACCTGGACGCGATCCGCTTCAATTTTGAGAACATGCACAGAAACCTGACGCCGGGAACGAAAATCACCGCCGTCATCAAAGCGGACGGTTACGGACACGGCGCGGTGCCCATCGCTGAGATGATGGAGCCCTGTGATTACATCTGGGGCTTCGCCGTGGCGACGGCCGAGGAGGCCCTGAAGCTGAGGCGTGCCGGCGTGAAGAAGCCGGTCATCCTCCTGGGCCCGGTCTTTCCGGAGCACTATGAGGATCTCATCGGACAGGACGTGAGGCTCTGCGTTTTCACCATGGCGCAGGCGGAGGGCGTCAGCGAGGCGGCTCTTTCGATGGGCAGAAAAGCCAGGATCCACATGGCGTTGGACACCGGCATGAGCCGGATCGGCCTGCAGGCGGACCGGGAGTCTGCAAAAACTGCGGCGGATATCTCCCGTCTCCCCGGCATCGAGGTCGAGGGTCTCTTCACCCACCTGGCCAGGGCCGACGAGGTCTCCGTGGAGCCTGCCCTGCGGCAGATCGAGAGATATAAGGTCTTTGTCGGTTATCTCGATGAGCTCGGTGTGGAGATTCCCGTGAAACACGTCAGCAACAGTGCGGGCATCATCCGCCTGAAGGAGGCCAATTTCGACATGGTCCGGGCGGGCATCACCGTCTACGGCCTCATGCCTTCGAACGACGTGGAGAAGGATATCGTCCCGCTCAGGGCGGCCATGCGGATCGTGAGCCATATTTCCTTCGTGAAGACCCTGCCGGCAGGGCGGGAGATCGGGTACGGCGGCACTTATACCACCGTGCGGGAGACCCGGGTCGCGACCATACCCGTGGGGTATGCCGACGGCTATCCCAGAGGACTGTCGAACAAGGGGTGTGTCCTTATTTCCGGCAGGCGTGTGCCCATCCTGGGGCGGGTCTGCATGGATCAGTTCATGGTGGACGTGACGGATATTCCGGAGGCGAAGGAGGGTGACGAAGTTGTCCTTCTTGGCGCGCAGGGAAATGAGACCCTGACCGCTGAGGAGCTGGGCGACGTCTCCGGCCGCTTCAATTACGAGCTGGTCTGCGACTTCAGCGCCAGAGTTCCCAGGAATTACCTCCTCGGAGGCAATATCGTCAAGCAGCTTGATCCTTTCGGCTGAACGTGTTAATATTTATTATTGCCTGTGCCCGTCCGACACGTTTTTTCGTTGTGGAGGCCCTTCGGAAGGGCGGCAGCAGGCTCGGACCGGGAGTCATTGCGGCCGGTCGTCATTTTTCATCATACCAAATAATGCGGGGAGGCCCGCTTAGCAAAAGGAGTTTAAGTATGTCCGGACATTCCAAATTCGCCAACATCAAGCACAAGAAGGAAAAAAACGACGCCGCCAAGGGCAAGATCTTTACCATTATCGGCCGTGAAATCGCCGTGGCCGTCAAGGAAGGAGGTCCGGATCCTGCCAGCAACTTCAAGCTCGCGGCCGTGATCCAGAAGGCCAAGGCCAACAACATGCCCAACGACACCATCGAGCGCGGCATCAAGAAGGCGGCCGGCGAAGGCAGCGCCAACAACTACGAGACCATCACCTATGAAGGCTACGGCCCCGGCGGCTCCGCCATCATCGTCCGCACCCTGACCGACAACAAGAACCGCACGGCTGCCTACGTCCGCTCCTGCTTCACCAAGGGCGGCGGCAACATCGGCACACCGGGCTGCGTCTCCTTCATGTTCGACGAGAAGGGACAGATCATCATCGACAAGGAAGAGTGCGATGCCGATCCCGACGATCTCATGATGCTGGCTCTCGATGCGGGTGCCGATGACTTCAACGAGGAGGAGGACAGCTACGAGGTCATCACCTCCCCGGACGCCTTCCTGGACGTCGAGAAGGCCCTGCGCGCCGAGAACCTGCCCATCGTCTCCGCCGAGGTGACCATGCTTCCGCAGAATTACGTCACCCTGACCGACGAGAAGGCCATCAGCCAGCTTGAGCGC
>CACXEL010000314.1 GCA_902766655.1 uncultured Lachnospiraceae bacterium
CAGGGGGAAGCGGCCGCCATGCTGCAGAAGCTGGGTATCGATGATCCGGCCGTCATGCCGGAGACCCTGTCCGGCGGCCAGCGGAAGCGGGCTGCCCTGGCTGCGGCCCTGCTCACGCCCAGCGACCTCCTGATCCTGGATGAGCCGACCAACCATCTGGACCACGAGATGATTGAATGGCTCCAGGCTCAGCTGGAGGGCTACAGCGGAGCCATCCTCATGGTCACGCACGACCGGTATTTCCTGGACGAGGTGGCCTCCACCATCTGGGAGATCGACAAGGCTTCCGTATACAGTTATCCCGGCAATTATGAGAAATATCTGCAGACCAAACAGGCAAGGCTGGACTACGCCCTGGCCGCGGAGAGAAAGATGGCCGCCCTCTACAAGCAGGACCTGGCCTGGATGATGCGGGGCGCGCGGGCCCGGTCCACCAAACAGAAGGCCCATATTCAGCGCTTTGAGGCCCTCCGGGACAGGGAGAAGATCGCGGAGGAGAGAAATGTAATCATTGCCTCCCTGCCATCGCGCATGGGCAACAAGACGATCGAGGTGCGCGGGATAGCCAAGAGCTACGGCGGAAGATGCCTCTTCCGGGACTTCACCTACACCTTCCTGAGGAATGACCGGATCGGCATCATCGGCCCCAACGGCTGCGGCAAATCAACCCTTTTGAAGATCCTGACGGGGCAGCTGGAGCCTGACGAGGGCACGGTCGAGACCGGCCAGACGATCAGGATCAGCTATTTCAGCCAGGAAAATGAAGAGCTTCCCAAATCCGGCACCGTGATCGACATGGTCCGGGATAACGGGGAATACGTCCGCACCGCCGACGGTCTGATCACTGCCTCCGCCATGTGTGAGCGCTTCCTCTTTGACGGGAGCCGGCAGTATTCGCCCATCGCCAAGCTGTCGGGCGGAGAGAAGCGCAGGCTCTACCTGCTGCGGGTCCTCATGCAGTCTCCCAACGTGCTGATCCTGGACGAGCCGACCAACGACCTGGACATCCAGACCCTCCAGATCCTGGAGGACTACCTGGATCACTTTTCGGGCATCGTGATCGCCGTGTCCCATGACCGGTATTTCCTGGACAGAGTCGTGAACCGTATTTTCAGCTTTGAGGGCGACGGTTTTCTCCACCAGAGCGAGGGCGGCTACGAGGAGTACCTGCTCCACAGGGAGGGGCTGGACCTGGCGGAAGCGCCGAGGGAGGAAAAGTCCGAGCCGGAGCCCCCGAAAAAAGGGCAGACCTTCCGCGCTAAGGAGCCCCGCAGGCGCCTCACCTTCAAGGAGCAGCGGGAGTACGACACGATCGAGGCCGTGATTGACGAGCTGACGGAAAAATCTCAGTTTCTTGCGGAGGAGATGGAGCGGGCCACCACGGACTATGTGAAGCTCCAGGCCCTCACCGAGGAGAAACAGAGGACCGACGAGGAACTGGAGGCGAAGATGGAGCGTTATTTCGAGCTCCAGGAGCTGGTGGAGAGCTTCGGGTGACCATGTTCCCTGCTCCCGACACGCGGCGGGATTTCTGAATGCGGACGTTTTAAAGAGTGAGATGGATGGGAGTATGCAGAAATGAGGATTGTGAACCTGATCGAGAACACACCGGGGCGGAACGGGTGCGCCTTCGCCCATGGCCTTTCCTTTTATGTGGAGACGGCATGGCACAGGCTTCTCCTGGATTTAGGGCCGTCCGGGGAGACGATTTCAAATGCGGAGGCCCTGGGCATCGACCTTTCCGCCGTCGATACGGTCGTCCTGAGCCACGGGCATTACGACCATTCGGGCGGTATACTGCCCTTTGTTCAGGTCAACGACCGGGCTCCCATCTACATGCAGGCCTCCGCCGCGGACGATCACTACGCGGACGACGGGGAAAACGCCTCCGTCCGATACAGATATATCGGTATTGACAAACGCATTACTGCTCTTCCTCAGGTCAGGCTCCTTGATGGGGACTTCAGGATCGACGACGAGCTGGAGCTCTTTACGATTGCGGAGAGGAGCCGGACGCTGCCCTTCACCAACCGCCGGATCCTGGTCCGCCGGGGAGGAGACTACCTGCAGGATGACTTCAGGCACGAGCAGTATCTGGTTATCAGGCAGGGCGGGAAGACGGTCCTCCTTTCCGGCTGCGCCCACAACGGTATTCTGAGCATCCTGGACGCCTTCCGCACGCGGTACGGCGCTGCGCCGGACCTGGTCGTGAGCGGGTTTCATTTGATGAAGAAGAATGAATACACATCGGACGAGCTGGACGAGATCAGGCAGATTGCCAGGGAACTCACGGCCTTTCCCACGCGCTTCGTGACCTGCCACTGCACCGGGGAGACGGCTTTTTCTGCCATGCACTCGGTCATGGGAGACCAGCTTACTTACGTGCACTCGGGGGAGGAGATCCTCTGGGAGACGTGAAGTCCGTCAAGTATAAGCTGACTTCCTGCGTATCGGGAAAGAGACTGAACGGAGGTTTTCAGTTGATCTGCCTTCTCGCCAGAGAGAAAAAGATTGGATACCATGACAGGCATCCAAAGAAGCCCGCCTGCCTTGCGTTCACCCGGACGGGGCAATCGGCGGGCTTTTGTGGTGAAGAATTCCTGTTAATATCTGCTAACGATGATAGCTATCATCGCCCTGATATGTTAATATAGGGAGTGTGTTGTGGCTAAATGGAGCCAATACTGCGGTTTGCCACGTTTATTTCCTGCGATGGTCAGCTGAATGGCAGCCGGACGCAGGCAGGTCAGGCGTGCAGTTTGCTCTCCCGGCAGAACACAAAAGAACTTGCGACAATCAGGAGACAAAACATGAAGCTTAGTGAATTAAAGCCGGGAGCTTCCGGCAGGATCGACGCGGTGGGCGGCGAGGGAGCCCTCCGCCAGCATTTTTTGGATATGGGCGTGATTCCCGGTGCGGACGTCACCGTGATCAAGCTGGCACCCCTGGGGGACCCCATGGAGCTCCGCATCCATGGCTATGAGCTCACCCTGCGGGTCGCTGACGCAGGGAAGATCGACATCACCCCCATGGAGGCTGTTCCCGTCCCTGCGCACGGCAAGGCGGACAAAAAGCATAAAGACCACCCCGGCTTCGGCGAGGAGGGCAGGTTCCACCCCAAGGGCAGCGGCGATCCGCTTCCCCAGGGGACCCAGCTAACCTTCGCCCTGGTGGGAAATCAGAACAGCGGCAAGACTACTCTCTTCAACCAGCTGACCGGCGCCAACCAGCACGTGGGCAACTTCCCCGGCGTCACTGTCGACCGCAAGGACGGCGTGATCCGCGGAAATGCCAACACGCTGATCACCGACCTCCCGGGCATCTATTCCATGTCCCCCTACTCGAGCGAGGAGATGGTGTCCAGGAATTTTGTCCTTGACAGCCATCCGAGAGCCATCATCAACATCGTAGACGCCACCAACATTGAGCGGAACCTCTACCTGACCATGCAGCTCCTCGAGCTGGGCATTCCCATGGTAGTGGCCCTCAACATGATGGATGAGCTCCTCGGCAACGGCGGCAGTGTGGACGTGAACGGCATGGAAGCCATGCTCGGCGTGCCAGTTGTACCGATCTCGGCCTCCAAGAACCAGGGCGTTGACGAGCTGGTCCGCCACGCCATCCACATCGCCAAGTACCAGGAGAGGCCAGCCAGGCAGGACTTCTGCAACGCTGAGGACCACGGCGGTGCCGTCCACCGCGCCATCCACGCCGTCAGCCACCTGATCGAGGACCATGCCGCGGCCAAAGGCATGCCTGTCCGCTTTACAGCCTGCAAGCTGATCGAGGGCGACACGGAAATCGCGGAGAGGCTGGACCTGGAGCGGGAAGAGATGGATATGATCTCCCATATCGTTCACCGGATGGAGAGGGAGAGGGGCCTCGACCACAGCGCCGCCATGGCGGATATGCGTTTCGAGTATATCCGGAAGGTGTGTCATGCCTGTGTCATCAAGCCTCACGAGAGCAAGGAGCATAAGCGCAGCGAGCGCTTCGACAGGATCCTGACCGGCAGGTACACGGGTATACCTGTCTTTGTGGGCGTCATGGCCCTGGTCTTCTTCCTGACCTTCTTCCTGATCGGGCCTTTCTTCCAGGACCTGCTCCAGAGCGGCATAGATGCCCTGACGGACATCATCGGGCAGGCCATGCAGGCCGCCCAGGTCAATCCGATACTCCAGCGCCTGGTGGTGGAGGGCATTTTCGAGGGAGTCGGCACGGTCGTGAGCTTCCTGCCGATCATCGTCATCCTCTTCTTCTTCCTCTCCAGTCTGGAGGACAGCGGATATATTGCCCGCGTGGCCTTC
>CACXEL010000315.1 GCA_902766655.1 uncultured Lachnospiraceae bacterium
ACCCTCCTCGCCAAAGCCGTCGCCGGCGAGGCCGGCGTGCCCTTCTTCAGCATGAACGCCTCCGAGTTCGTCGAGATGGTCGTCGGCGTCGGCGCCAGCCGCGTCCGCGACCTCTTCGAGGAGGCCAAGAAGAACGCACCGTGCATTATCTTCATCGACGAAATCGACGCCATCGGCAAGAGCCGTGACGGCGGCAGGTTCGGCGGCAACGACGAGCGCGAGCAGACCCTCAACCAGCTCCTGGCGGAGATGGACGGCTTTGAGGCGTCCAAGGGTATCCTGATCCTGGCGGCCACCAACCGGCCGGAGGTCCTGGACCCTGCGCTTCTGCGCCCGGGCCGTTTTGACCGCCGGGTCATCGTGGACAGACCGGATCTGAAAGGCCGGGTGGCCATTCTCAAGGTCCATGCCAAGGATGTTCTCCTGGACGATACCGTTGATCTGGATGCCATCGCTCTGGCTACCGGCGGTGCCGTCGGCTCCGACCTGGCCAACATGATCAACGAGGCCGCCATTCTGGCCGTCAAGAACGGAAGGAGAAGGGTCAACCAGAAGGATCTTCTGGAAGCCGTGGAGGTGGTCCTTGTGGGCAAGGAGAAGAAGGACCGGATCCTGAGCGCCGACGAACGGCGGATCGTCTCCTACCACGAGATCGGGCACGCCCTCTGTGCGGCTGTGCAGAAGGAGGCCGAGCCGGTCCAGAAGATCACCATCATCCCGAGGACCATGGGCGCCCTCGGCTATGTCATGCAGGTGCCTGAGGAGGAGAAATACCTCTACAGCAAGAAGGAGCTGGAGGCGCGCCTGGTCGGGCTCTTCGGCGGACGCGCTGCGGAGGAAATCGTCTTCAACTCCGTCACCACCGGCGCTGCCAACGATATCGAGCAGGCGACCAAGATCGCCCGTGCCATGATTACCCAGTACGGCATGTCCGAGCGGTTCGGCCTTATGGGGCTGGCCTCCCAGGAGAGCCAGTATCTGGACGGCCGTGTTTATCTGAACTGCGGAGACAATACCGCCACGGAGATCGACCACGAGGTCATGGAGCTCCTCAAGCGCTCCTATGAACAGGCTCTGACCATTCTTCGTGAACACAGACCGGCTTTGGACAGGCTTGCCGATTTCCTGATCACCCGGGAAACGATAACCGGCAAGGAGTTCATGAAGATCTACCGCGAGTGCGAAGGCATCCCCGAGCCGCCGGAAGAGATCCGGGAGGAACCGGAGATGAGACTGCCCGACAAGACTGAGACTGCCCCGAGGGAGCGTGCAAGGGAGATCCAGGTGCCCGGCTTTATGTCCGGTCAGGAGGATGCGCCGTCCGACGACTCCGACAGGAGATGGCAGGACGAGGATCCGGATCCCGAACGCTCTGTCCGTGACATGGACATACCGCATGAGATCAAGCAGATCTAAAGGCAAAAGGCCAACGCAGCGGCGGAGGCCGTGGAAAAGGACAGAAACGGATCAGTGAGAGCTGGTCCGTTTGCTGTATAGTGGGACGAGTCGGTCCCCGGTGTTCCTGCTGCAGGACTTCTCCGGCCCGGATCGAACAATCATCTCCGGTCAGGCGAAGTCCGGGAAAAAGGATGCGAAGCACCGGGACAGGGATGTAAAGAATACGGCGTTGTCATGTGCCGAACATTTACCAGTTACAGAACAGAAGGAGGGCGGTATGCCCGGGAACCAGAATTTCATCATAGAGGACGAGCTGAAGAAGCTGCCGGGGCAGCCCGGTGTCTACATCATGCATGATAAGAGCGACGAGATCATCTATGTGGGCAAGGCGGTGAGCCTGAAGAACCGGGTCCGGCAGTATTTCCAGAAGGGGTACAAGCGGAGTCCAAAGATCGAGCGGATGGTCAGCTGTGTGGACCATTTCGAGTATATCGTGACGGACACGGAGCTGGAGGCCCTGGTGCTGGAGTCCAACCTGATCAAGCTCCACCGCCCCAAGTACAATACCATGCTCAAGGATGACAAAAGCTATCCCTACATCCGGGTGACCACCGGGGAGGCTTTCCCGCGGATCATGATTTCGAGGAGCATGAAGAAGGACAGCTCCCGTTATTTCGGGCCTTACACCAACGCGACTGCTGCCCGGGATACCGTGGAGCTTTTGCGGAAGCTTTACAGAATCCGGGCCTGCGCCCGCAGACTGCCCGAGGAGACCGGCAAGGACCGGCCATGTCTCTACTACCATATCGGCCAGTGCGACGCACCCTGCCAGGGCCAGTGCACCGAGGAGGCTTACGGGGAGAACGTGAGAGGCGTTCTTGAGTTCCTGAAGGGCCATTATCAGCCGGAAATCGACCGTCTTACCCAAAAAATGATGGAGGCCTCCGAGGATCTCCGGTTCGAGGAGGCTGCCCGCTACCGGGATATCATTGACAGTATCCGCCAGGTGGGGGAGCGGCAGAAGATTACAGAGACCAACGGGGAGGACCGGGATGTCCTGGCCATCGCCCTGGCCGACGACCCGGACCATGTTACCGGCAGAAATGCCGTCGTCCAGGTCTTTTTTGTCCGCGGCGGTAAGCTGATCGGGAGAGAGCATTTCCTGCTTACGGCGGACGATACGGACGACCCGGCCCATGTGCTGGCGGCTTTCATTTCCCAGTATTACAGGGATACACCCTTTGTGCCCAGGGAGCTCATGCTGGACCGTGAGGTGCCGGACAGGGGGCTGCTGGAGGAATTCCTGGCCAGCCGCAAGGGCAGCAAGGTCCTTATCCGGATACCCCGCAAGGGCATCAAGGAGAAACTGGTCGCCATGGCCAGGGAAAATGCCGAGATGGTCCTTTCCAGGGACCGCGACAGGCTCCTGCGGGAGCAGCTCAGGACCATTGGGGCGGTCAGAGAGATCGCGGAGCTCCTGGGGATTGAGAAGGCGGACCGGATGGAGAGCTACGATATCTCCAATATCAGCGGCTTCGACTCTGTCGGATCCATGGTCGTTTTTGACAAGGGCAAGCCCAGGAAGGCGGATTATCGAAAGTTCAAGATCAAGTGGGTCCAGGGGCCCAACGACTACGCCAGCATGGAGGAAGTGCTGACAAGACGCTTCAGAAGGGCCCTGGAGGGCGACGAGAGCTTCCGGACCCTGCCGGACGTCATCCTGATGGATGGAGGCAGGGGGCAGGTAAATATAGCCCTGGGCGTTCTTCAGGAGCTCGGGCTGGATATTCCCGTCGCGGGCATGGTCAAGGATGACTACCACAGGACACGGGGCCTTTATTTCAATAATGTTGAGCTGCCCATAGCGAGAGATTCGGAGGGCTTTAAGCTCCTGACCAGGATCCAGGACGAGGTCCACCGGTTCGCCATCGAGTACCACAGGCAGCTCAGGAGCAAGGGCCAGGTCCATTCGGTCCTCGACGACATCGAGGGAATCGGTCCGACCAGGAGGAAAGCCTTGCTCAGGACCTTCAAGACGGTGGAGGCCATTCGGGATGCCTCGGAGGAGGAGCTCCTCCATGCGCCATCCATGAATGCAGCCGCGGCCCGCAGGGTCTGGGAATATTTTCATGCGCCTGCCCGGGAGCGGCAGTTGCAGGAGCCGGAGAATATGGTATAATGGTCTGAGATATCTGCCTGCGGGAGTGTTTCCCGGGGCGGCAGGGGAGAGAAGTTCAAACCGCCATGGGCGGAAATGCTGACAGAGGTGAGATATGAAGAGTCCGTGCGTTAAGCTGTCCAAGATTGCCAAGGAGCTGAGTCTGGTGAACCTGACACCCGAGATCGATATGGAGGAGGTCCTGATCACCACACCGGAGATCAACCGCCCGGCCCTTCAGATCGCGGGATATTATGAGCATTTTGAGAACAAGCGTGTGCAGATCGTGGGATACGTCGAGTACTCCTACATTATGCAGATGGACGAGAGCAAGCGGGCGAAGTCCTATGACCGGTTCGTTTCCAGCGGCATACCCTGTGTCATTTACACCACCCTGACCGAGCCCTCCGCGGAGATGCTGGAGATCAACCGTAAGTACAAGGTGCCCTGCCTGTCCACCAAGCGGACGACCAGCTCCTTCATGGCGGAGATCATCCGCTGGCTGGGCGTGGAGCTGGCCCCGAGCATCTCGCTCCACGGCGTCCTGGTAGACGTTTACGGCGAGGGTGTTCTGATCATGGGAGAGAGCGGTATCGGCAAGTCCGAGGCCGCGCTGGAACTGGTCCGCCGCGGCCACCGTCTGGTCAGCGACGACGTGGTCATCATCCGCAAGGTATCCGAGGTCACGCTCCTGGGATCCGCTCCGGACGTCACCCGCCACTTTATCGAGCTCCGCGGAATCGGTATCATCGACGTGAAGACCCTCTACGGCGTGGAGCACGTCAAGGATTCCCAGGCCATCGACCTGGTCATCGAGCTGGAGGAGTGGAGCAAGGAGAAGGAGTTCGACAGGCTGGGCCTGGAGGAGAACTACAAGGAGATTCTTGGCAACAGGATCGTCTGCCACTCGCTGCCCATCCGGCCCGGCCGCAATCTGGCCGTCATCGTGGAGACCGCCGCGGTCAACCACAGGCAGAAAAAGATGGGCTACAACGCGGCCGTGGAGCTCTACAGGCGTGTCCAGGAGAACTTCATGGTAAAGCGCGGAGAGTGATTTCCGGAACTGAAGACCCGCCCGGCACCGCTGTATGACGGTCTTGCGCCGGCGGATGCGGGAAGCTGCCAGAGTAAGTAACATAACATAAAAAAGCTGCAGTCTGTGCGCCGGATCGGGCGCCGCAGACTGCAGCTTTTTATGTACCTATTGAAAGGATTGCGGCAAGAGCAGGTGCCAGTCAGGAGAAGGACACCGTCAGTCCTCGTCTTCAGTCCCCTCTTCCTCGGAGGAGTCATCCCCGGACCGCTCGTCTTCCTCTTCATCCCGGCCCCGGGTCGCTTCAGAATCGCCGCCCCGGGCAGCCTCCGTCGCCGCTTCCGCTACCGCCTGGCGTTCGGCCGCGCGTTCTGCCTCGTAATTGTCGTAGGAGACCGTGCTGCCGTGCTCGGTGCACTGTGAGCCCGGGGCCGTGCCCAGGGCGAAGGGCAGGAGCTCGGTGTGATAGCAGCGGGAGGTGGCCAGGAGACCGGTCTCGGTACAGATCGTGGCCATCTTGACGTCGCTGGGCAGGGTGAACTGGACGATCGGCTGACGGGCCGAGATCCGGTCCATGACGCTCTTCCAGAGGACCCTGTGGTAGGTCCGGTAAATGCCTTCGTCAGGCAGATTCTCAGAGGTATCGTAGCCGGCCCAGACACCGCAGGTGTAATAGGGCGTGAAGCCCACGAACCATACGTCGTTGTAGGAGGAGGTGGTACCGGTCTTGCCGGCCACCGGCATCCCGCAGGGGAGCTGGACGTCCATGGCGGTACCGTTCTTCACGACATCCTGGAGAGCGTAGGTGAGTACGGCTGCGGTGGACTTTTCGATGGCCCGGCTCGATTCCCTGGTGTTGTCGATGACCATATTGCCGTCCTGGTCGAGGATCTTGGTGTAGAAGACCGGCTTGATGTACTCGCCTTCATTGGCGATGGCGGCGTAGGCGGCGGTCAGCTCGAGGTTGGTGACACCCTTGTAGATACCGCCCAGCGCCAGCGGCTGATAGACGTCGTTGCGGGGGTCCAGGGTCGTGAAACCGAACTTGAGCAGCTGGTTGTAGGCGACCTGAGGCGTGATATCCGTAATGCACTGGACAGCCACGGTGTTGATGGACTGCTCGATCGCGTAGCGGATGGTCACATTTCCCTGATAGAGGTTCTGGGTGGAGTTGTTGACGGGTCTGCCGTTGGAATAGGTAGTCGGCTGGTCAGTGTAGATGGTGCCCAGGGTCTTGCCGGCCTGGTCGATGGCGGCCGCGTATGTGCCGACGACCTTGAAGGTGGAACCTGGCTGCTGGGTCGTGTTGGTTGCCCTGTTCAGGGTCAGGGAAGCGGTCTTCTCGCCCCGTCCGCCGACGATGCCCTTGACGTAGCCGGTGGACTGCTCGATGATGACCATGGAGGACTGGGGCTCCGGTGCGAAGGAGGTGCGCTCGGCGATGATCTCGTCGTCGCCCACGATGGCTTCCTTGTACTTGTCAATGTAGGCCTGGCCTTCCTCCGGTGTGTCGAAGAGAAGGTCGAAATCCGTCTCGCCCTGCTCGCGGAAGTATTTCTGGAGCATTTCACGGCTGTAGTTGATGGTCTCTCCCTCGGCGTTCAGAACGCTGAGCGCCCAGTCCATGCTGTACTGGGCCTCGTTGGGGAAGTTGGCCGGGTTGGCGTACTCATCATCCATGATGGTCTGGATGTCCATGTCCTGGGTGGTATAGATGCGCAGACCACCGGAGTAGAGGGCCTGGTAGGCCTGGACCTCGGTGAAGCCCTTCTGGGCCTCCAGATCGCTGACGACCTGCTTGGTGAGCTCATCGATGAAATAGGAGTAGACCGTGGCGTCGCTGCTCTCGATCTCCTGGGCCAGCTGGATCCGGTCGTAGACGTCCTCGTCGTCCGCGTGGGCCTCGTCGTACT
>CACXEL010000316.1 GCA_902766655.1 uncultured Lachnospiraceae bacterium
ACTGTCCAGTGCCGTCACCGGCCTGGTCCGATCCATCACCGGTCTGTCCGGAGCCGTCGCCGGTCTGTCCGGAATCATCGCCGGTCTGTCCGGAATCATCGCCGGTCTGTCCGGATCCGCCATCAGCCTGTCCGGATCCGTCACCGGTCTGTCCTGAGCCATCGCCGGTCTGTCCGGAATCGTCGCCGGTCTGTCCGGATCCGTCACCGGTCTGTCCTGAGCCATCGTTGGTCTGTCCTGAGCCATCGTCGGTCTGTCCTGAGCCATCGCCGGTCTGGTCCGAACCATCACCGGTCTGGCCCGGGTCGCCATCGGTCTGTTCGGAGGAACCCTCAACGGAATCGATTGCGTTTGCAGTGAGAAGGATATCGGAGGCATCCGATTTGGCCAGGGAAAAAGAAGAAATGGCGGAGGATGCCGCGGCAGGTTCCGCCTGTCCGACTGTGAGGCAGAGGGCCAGAAGTATGGCAAACAGTTTCTTATTCATGGTCACTCCTTTGAGATGTGGAAGGCACGGCGCTTCGCGCTTGCCCGTGCCGAACAGTGCTGTACCTTTTATTATACCATAAAAACTGTGGCAAAGGGCCCATTCCTTTGTGTTCTGCTCATTTCAATACTCGTCTGCTGCGGGAACGGACATGTTTACATTTGCTAAATGCCATGAGTTGCGCTATAATGCAGAATGACTGCATGTACCGTCGGGACAGGCAGTCCTGAACAAGGTCAAATCTGTGCCGGTGCACCCGGCAGGTGAAGGATATGTCATATGTCGCTCTGTACAGGAAGGCACGGCCTCCTGTTTTCGATGAACTATACGGCCAGGATCATGTGGTGATCCCTCTGCGGAACCAGGTGATCAACGACCGGGCCCAGCACGCCTACCTGTTTTGCGGGACCCGGGGGACGGGCAAGACCTCGGCAGCCAAGATTCTGGCCCGGGCAGTCAACTGTGAACACCCGGTCAACGGGAACCCCTGCAACGAATGCCCGACCTGCCAATCAATCCTGGCGGGCAGCTCCATGAATGTGATCGAAATTGATGCCGCCTCCAACAACGGCGTCGACAACATCCGTGACATCATCGAGGAGGTCCGCTACAGGCCCACCACCGGACGCTACAAGGTCTATATCATCGACGAGGTCCACATGCTCTCAGGCGGCGCCTTCAACGCCCTGCTCAAGACGCTTGAGGAGCCGCCTTCCTACGTCATTTTCATACTGGCCACGACGGATCCCGGGAAAATACCGCTGACTATCCTCTCGCGCTGCCAGCGCTACGACTTCAGGAGGATCGGCGTGCCGGTCATCATGGAGCGGATGCGGGAGCTCCTCGACAAGGAACAGGTGGCGTACGAGGAGAAGGCTCTTCATTTCATAGGCCGCGCGGCCGACGGGTCCATGCGTGACGCCCTGTCGCTCCTGGACCGCTGCATAGCTTTCTATTATGGCCAGACCCTCACCTATGAGCGGGCTCTTTCTGCCATCGGTGCTGTGGATACGGACGTCTTCGCCGATATCCTGAAGGACGTACTCGCTGGCAATGCCGGCGGCGCTGTCCGCCTCTTCGAGGAAATGATGGAACGCGGCCGTGAGGCCGGTCAGTTCGTGACGGACTTCATCTGGTATTTGCGAAACCTTCTCCTCGTCAGGGCAGCCGGTTCCGAGGCCGCCGACATCGTGGACGTATCCGAGGAACAGATGGCCGGCCTCATGAGCCTGGCCCGGGAGACGGAACCTGAGACTATCATGCGCTACATCCGTGTGCTCTCGACCCTGCAGAACGACATGCGGAACGCGTCCGGCCGCAGGGTCCTCACAGAGGTGGCCCTGATCAACATGGCAAGGCCCCAGATGGAAATCAAGACCGACGCCGTCCTGGACCGCCTGCGCCAGGTCGAGGGCAGGCTTCTCGATATAGAGAGCGGTGCCATCGCCGTGAACGCGGCTCCGCCGGCTGTAAAGGCGGTGGTCGAGGTTCCCGAGAGGGCGGACAGACCGCCTGCTCCCAATGCGGCTCCGGACGACCTTCGGCGGATCGCAGGAGAGTGGGAACGGATCCGCAGCTTCCTTCCGGAGGGGCTGCTCAAGACCGTGCTCAAGAACTCTGAGTGCAACTACGATGCTGTCGGGTTGGACAATAAGCTTTACGTCCGGCTTCTGGAGGGGGCGGTGGTCTCCTTCAGCAAAGATAAGTACAACGAGAACCGGAAGAACTGGCAGGAAGTCGTGTCGCAGACCATAGAGGACGTCTGCGGTGTGCGGGCGGAGGTTATTTTCGTGAGTGCGGACGACGGGAACGGCGGACTGTACAAGATCGATCCGCTGGAGAAGGCCAGGGAGGACTTTTCCTTCGAGGTGGACCAGGTGCCGGATGGCGAGTTTGACGACGAGGACATGGGCTTCTGATCCGGATCGACGGCAAGAGGCTGTTCTTTCTATATAAAAGTAACTGTCAATGCCCCTGCGGGGAGAATAAATGCATCACTATTTAAGGAGAATACAATGGCAAAGAGAGGCGGATTCGGCGGCGGAATGCCGGGCAACATGAACAACCTGATGAAGCAGGCGCAGAGAATGCAGCGTCAGATGGAGGAGAACCAGAAGGCCATGGAGGAGAAGATCTTCACGGCCACGGTCGGCGGCGGTGCCGTCGAGATTTCCGTCAACGGCAAGAAGGAGGTCAAGGGCCTCAAGCTCTCCGAGGAGGCAGTGGATCCCGAGGATATTGAGACTCTCGAGGACATGATCGTCGCTGCTCTCAACGAGGCCTTCCGCAAGGTGGATGAGGAGCAGGCCTCCATGATGAACCGGATGACCGGCGGCATGGGCGGCATGGGCGGCCTTGGCGGCGGCCTCTTCTGAAGTCTGACAGCTGTCCTGCCGGCATGAGGCCGGTGGTGATGATCTGGAAGGAGCGTTAGAGCTTGGAATATTTCAGCGGACACATAACAGGCCTCATCGAGCAGCTGTCCCTCCTGCCGGGTATCGGCAGGAAGACGGCCCAGAGGCTTGCTTTTTATATCATTTCCCAGCCTGAGGACAAGGTGAAACGGCTGGCGGACAGCATCACCACCGCCAGGATGAACGTGCGCTACTGCAGGACCTGCTGTACGCTCACGGACGCCGAGGAGTGCCCGATCTGCAGCAACCCCAGGCGGGACCGGACCACGATCATGGTGGTGGAAACGCCCAGAGATCTGGCGGCCTACGAGAAGACAGGCAAGTATGAGGGAGTCTACCATGTGCTGCACGGGGCGATTTCCCCCATGCTGGGCATTGGGCCTGACGATATCCGGCTGAAAGAACTCATGCAGCGCCTGCAGACGGGGGAGGTCAGGGAAGTGATCATAGCCACCAACTCCTCCCTGGAGGGGGAGACGACGGCCATGTATATCAGCCGCCTCATCAAACCGGTGGGCGTGAAAGTGACGAGGATCGCCAGCGGTGTTCCCGTGGGCGGAGACCTGGAAAATATCGACGAGGTGACGCTGCTTCGGGCCCTGGACGGCCGGACAGCCCTCTGAGGATGACCGATGAGAAGATTGATTGACACCGTAGCCGACGCGCTGGGCGGGCTCTTTGCAAGCCTCCCCTTCCGGGAGGAGGAGCCGGCCAATGAAATGGAGGCTTACCAGGTCAGGATCCGCAACCACAAGCGCCTGACCTA
>CACXEL010000317.1 GCA_902766655.1 uncultured Lachnospiraceae bacterium
ATATCCGTCCACTCGTAGTTTTCACCATTTGCGGCCGCTTCCAGGTTCTGTGCGGTATCGCCGATCCCCTCTAGTTCCTTGAACCAGAGCTTTGCATGTTCCTTCTCATTGTCAGCGGTCTTCAGGAAGAGTGACGCGATCTGCTCAAAACCTTCCTTTTTTGCCTTGGACGCAAAATAGGTATACTTGTTCCTGGCCTGGGATTCGCCGGCAAAAGCGGCTTCCAGGTTCTTTTCTGTCTGTGTCCCGGCGTATTTATTAGCCATGATACGATGCTCCTTTCTTTATGCCGTGCACATTTCGCAATGTGTTTTGCAGTTGGCTGATTGCGGTCTTTTGTCCGCATTTTGAGAAATAGCACAGGCATACCGGGATGTCAAGCGCCCGTGCGTGAGGAAAAGATCAGAGACACTTCCGCACCATGTCATCATTCTGGATCGCCGCATCAAGAAGCCGGGAGAGGAAGGCAGTGTAGCCTTTTCCATACATCTTTGCTTTCTTCAGAGTTGCCGGGGAAATCCTCAAAGATACAGTCTGTTTGATGCGCTCCTTTTGATGAAGACGTTTAAACTGTTGAAGCATCTCATCTGTTAACTCGGGACTGTCCTCGTCAAACAGCGGACGTTTTTTGCTTGCGGCATTTAACTCCTGCCATTCATCAGCTGTCAGATCACAGCTCAAATCCTTCCCATTCATCTTTGCCATAGTGATACCTCTTCCTTTCGGGTAATGTGGCGATCCTTTTCAATAGAGTCCTTCCTCATAAAGGTATCAAAATGAACTACGATGTGCAATACATTATGTATTTAAATATGCGATACATGATCCTTCAGAATCGAAATTCTCCAGATCAGTGAAAAAGTAGTTGACAATATAGATTTAGCACAATATAATTGCATAAAAGATAGTTAGACATAAGAACCTGAAAGGAGGTCCCAATGAGCAGCATTTATGATTTCACCGTACCGAAGACAGACGGACAGGAGCTTTCTCTGGGGGATTACAAGGGCAAGGTTATGCTGATCGTTAATACCGCGACCGGCTGCGGTTTTACTCCGCACTATAAGCCGCTGGAAGAAATGTATGAGAAGTATCATGACAGGGGATTTGAGATCATCGACGTTCCGTGCAATCAGTTTGCCGGGCAGACGCCGGGGACCGACGAGGAGATACATGAGTTCTGCACCCTGAAGTATCATACCCGGTTCCCGCAGATGAAAAAGTCGGATGTCAACGGGGAGAACGAACTTCCGCTGTATACTTTCCTGAAGAGTCAGAAGGGATTTGAAGGCTTCGGAAGAGGACCGGCTGCGCTCGCGATGGGCGTCATGCTGAAGAAGATCGACAAGGATTACAAGAACAATCCGGCGATCAAGTGGAACTTCACCAAATTCCTGGTGGACCGTGAAGGCAATGTTGTGGCACGCTTTGAGCCGACGGCAGACATGAAGAATGTCGAGAAGGCTGTGGCTGAACTCATCTGACCGGTTTATGGCTTAGTATGCAGTCAGGAATGCCGGGGGCATTCCTGACTGCATTTTATTGACTGCGCTTTTTTAGTTGTCCTCGATGCCGGCCTGTGTGTCCAGGATCAACTGGTCAACAATCTCCAGAGCCCGGTCCTTGTCATCGGTCTCCAGTGCTTTTTTCAGTTCTTTGAGCCGTACGATCAGCTGCCGCAGATAGCTTTTAAAGACAGACAAATTGTTTTCCTCCATTGTTCTTTCCCTCCTGAAAAAAGCATAGCACACTTTCTGCAGGTATGTTCGTTTTTTACATGGACAAAAAGGCCGGAACCATCAGGATGATCAGGACAACTCCGAACATCAGGATCATGGGGAGGAGCATTTTGACCGCGGCTTTCTCCCCGAGTTTCTTAACGGCCATCCTGTGCTGCTCCATGGACCGCACCGCTTCCGCCTCCAGCAGGGAGGTCAGGCCTTTTGATCCCTTTTTCAGATTCTGGGCAAGGAGCGACCCCAACTTGATGTAGGCGCTCAGGCCGCAGCGGCGCCCGAAGTTTTCATAGGCGGAGGCCTCAGGGACTCCGCTTTTCATTTCCCTCAGAGTCAGGAGCATCTCCTCATAGACATAACGCTTTTGCTGCTTCTGCCGGGTGTACTGCGCCCCGATGCGGGTGAATGCCCCGCGGATGGTCAGCCCCGCGGAAAGCAGCATGGTCAGCTTCCAGAGTACTTCGGAGTAATCCAGGTCGAGCTGGGAGGTCCGCTCCTTTGCCTCATCGTGCACGCGGGAGTCGGCATGCGCCCAGAAAAAGAGCGGGACCAGAAGGAGCAGGAGCACTCCGATGCGAAAGACAGAGCTTTGCGGATAGGTCCAGATGAGCGTCCGCCCGTCCACGCTGTCGGGGAGACGGACCTGCGCCGCTTCCGGATCCTCTGACTGTGCCCGGTCCACGGCATCCTGAATGTGCGAAAGCAGGGCTTCCTTCCCGGACAAAAGCGGTGGAAGGACACGCGCAGACAGCTCTACCGTGCGGGTACGGTCCTGGCAGGTGAGGACTGCCTGGATCCGGATGAGGACTCCTTTCTCCCCCGCTTCCCGCAGCTGCCCGGAGGGCAGGATACTGCCGTCCTCCTCCACGATCCCAGCCGGGGAGATATAGTATTCCGCACTGACCGCCCCGTTCTGGAGGCGGGCGGGGAGGGAGAGAGCTGACCGGACTGAATCCAGATCCGGATTCCCGCCGGGGAGAAGTTCCGTAAGCTCCGCATCCGCTTTGCGCAGCAGTGCCTGCGCCTGCGCCGCCGTGTAGGATCGGGCGTTGAGCCGGATATCAAAGGCTTCCGACTCCGCTTCCCCGGAAACAGTCAGGTTCAGGCTCTGCTGCAGGCTTTGTTCTCCGTAGCC
>CACXEL010000318.1 GCA_902766655.1 uncultured Lachnospiraceae bacterium
AAAGAAATCACCGTGATCGGTACCCTGGTCTCCGCGGCAGCCCTCGGACTCGGTTTCATCCTTCACACCCACAGCGTCACCATGTGGCTGGTCATCTACGGCCTCGTCACGGTCGGCCTTTCCCTCTTCAACCCGGTCACCTTCGCCCTTGTCACTGACATTGTCGACGACGAGGAGGTCCGGACAGGAAAGCGTATCGACGGTACCATCTACAGTATCTACAGCTTCGGCCGGAAATTCGGCCACGCGGTTTCCTCCGGTATTCGAGGCTTCATGCTGACGGCAGCGGGCTATACAGCCGCGACAGCCTTTGACCCGGATGTCCTCAATCAGGTCTACAACGTATCCTGCCTGGTCCCCATGATCGGATTTGCCATCATGGCCGCCATCGTAGCCTTCCTGTATCCGCTGAACAAGAAGAAGGTCGAGGAAAATGTAGCCATTCTGAAGGAACGCCACGGTCAGGAAGCCTGAGTACCGCCCGGTGCAGGGCAGAGTAAGGAGAATGACATGCTTACATTAAAAGGACGGACAATGATCATCACCGGCGGCGCCGGCAACGACGGAACGGCCATCGTAAAGATGGCCCTGGAAAACGGCATGAACGTAGCCCTTATGAGCGGTTTCCACGCAAAGGCGCAGGCGGCCATCGCCAGGATTCTGGAGGAACATCCGGAATACGAGGGCAGGCTGATCGGCTTTGCCCAGAACCCCCAGGCCAAGCTCGAGTGGAACATGGAGGCTGCCCCGGAGATATATACACCGGATTCGAAGATGCCCGATGTCCACCGCTGGATCTATGAGAAATTCGGCTCCATCGACGTAGTGGTCAATGCCAAGGGCGGCCACGTCCGCTACAACATGGAGGAGACGGACCAGACGATCTGGAGACACTCCATGGAAGTTGTGGAGTCGGCATTTGTCAACGTAAAACTGGCCCTGCCCTATCTGAAGAAGAGCAAGGCGCCGAGAGTCATCAACATTACCACCTGCGACGGCAGACACGGAGGCTGGGCCAACGACCCCTCCTTCGCGGCTGCAAGAGGTGGCCTGGAAGCCCTGACTTATGAGATGGCCAAGGAGCTCGGCCCCTACGGCATCACGTCCAACATCGTCCTGATCGGGCACATCGAAAAGGATGTGCCCGCCGAGGACACGCTCAGCGATGAGAGAAGGGCAGACCTGCTCGGCAGGACGCCAATCGGACGGCTGGGCGAGCCGAAGGATGTGGTCGCTGCGGTGGAGTTCCTGGCAAGCGAGGAAGCCGGATTTGTGAACGGCGCGAGAATAGACGTGAACGGAGGATTCGTCGTCGGCTGAAGGCGGACGGCAGAAGGGAGAACATAGATGGAATTATACAGAACAGATAAAAGGTTTGACGCGATTGTTGTCCCGGAGCTGTCCGAGGAAGAGAAGAAGCTGCCTTACGCGAAGTTTTACACGGATTATCCACTGCTTCCGCCGGGTCCCCTGCAGCAGCAGATCCTGAATGCTGGCCCCATCCCGGTGGAGGACGCCATCCCCATTGAAAAATGGCTGGACTGGCTGACTGTTTCCGGCTATCCCAAGGTCGTCTATGGCTACACCATGATGACGGACGGGTCAGGCTTCTACATTGAATACTCCACCACGGCGCCCACCTGGCAGGGTAAATGGCGCCGCTGGTACGGGAACTGGTATAACCAGCATCCGGCGGAGCTGCCGGAGGGCAGAGGCAATCTCCGCTACAAGATCTGGAATCCTGTGGACCATTGGGACCACAGGTATGTGAACGGGGAGAACGACAAGGACGGCGTCTGGTCCC
Organism: uncultured Lachnospiraceae bacterium; assembly: GCA_902766655.1. Taxonomy (GTDB): domain Bacteria; phylum Bacillota; class Clostridia; order Lachnospirales; family Lachnospiraceae; genus Chordicoccus. The sequence goes on from CACXEL010000318.1 coordinate 1,805, forward strand.
TGGAAACGCTGGATATCGGAGAGACCGGCGATCCGAGCAAGGGAATGCCTGCCGTATCACACCGGATCGACCTTCTCCAGTACGGCCTCTCCAAAGAGAAGCTGGAAGAGCTGGAAGCGGCCGACTGCCGTGTGGAAGCCTTCTGGGAAGAGTTCGATGAGCCCGGTCACCATCTGGTCCTCCGCTTCTCCCGGCCCTGCCCGCTGGGCGGCCGCGAGAGCATCAACTGCGAGTGGATGGGTTACTGGGCAAAGGATGGGAAGATCGTCCGGGATGAGGAGACGAAGGTGGATGAGAAGTATCTCAAAAACGTCATCACCCACAACACGATCGAGAGAGCCCATCTGGCCCAGGTGCTGCCGGACCTGTACGAGGCGATGAACGGATAAAACCGTTTTGTCAGTGAGAATCAGGGACGGACCTTTTTCCCAAACCGGGACTGAGGGACGGACCTTTTTCCCAGGAAATCTGGGAAAAAGGTCCGTCCCTCAGTCCCGATTTGGGAAAAAGGTCCGTCCCTGATTCTCACCCGCGCCTGAAGAGCCAGACAGCCAGCGCCGCGCTGATGACGTCGGCGCCGGCCTGGGCGCAGAGGACGCCCATGTAGCCGAAGACCCGCGAGAAGATGAAAATCACGGCCAGGAAGATGAGACCCTGCCTTGAGAGGGAGAGGGCCATGGCGTGGGCCGCCTTGCCCGCGGCCTGGAAATAGACCAGGATGACGAGGAGGATAGCTGCCAGGAC
>CACXEL010000319.1 GCA_902766655.1 uncultured Lachnospiraceae bacterium
ACAAAGAACCGCACAGTCTTCACCATCGCTGTTCCGACCACCGGCGGCACGGGCGCTGAGTCCACCATCAACTATGTCATCACCGACGTGGAGAAGAAGCGTAAATTCGTCTGCGTCGACCCCAACGATATCCCTGACGTCGCTGTCGTCGACCCGGATATGATGTCCTCCATGCCCAAGGGTCTGACCGCCTCCACCGGTATGGACGCTCTGACCCATGCCATCGAAGGCTACACCACGGCCGCTGCCTGGGAGCTGGCTGACACCCTGAACCTTGAGGCCATCAAGCTCATCGGCAAGAACCTCCGCAAGGCTGTCCAGAACGATCCGGACGGACGCGAGGGAATGGCTCTGGCCCAGTACGTCACCGCCATGGCTTACTCCAATGTCGGCCTCGGCATTGCCCACTCCATGGCCCACACGCTTGGTGCCGTTTATGACACACCGCACGGTGTCGCATGCGCCATGATGCTCCCGATCGTTATGGAGTTCAACGCAGAGGCTACCGGCGACAAGTTCAAGTACATCGCTGAGGCTCTCGGCGTGGACACCACCGGCATGGACCAGGCCACCTACCGCAAGGCCGCCATCGATGCCGTCCAGCAGCTCTCCGTCGACGTAGGCATCCCGACCAAGCTCGAGAAGCTGAAGGAAGAGGACCTGCCCTTCCTGTGCGAGTCCGCCGCTGCCGACGCCTGCGCACCGGGCAACCCCAAGTTCGCCACCCTGGCTGACTTTGAGGCTATGTTCCGCAAGCTGATGGTGTGATGAGCATTATCATAAGAAGTTAAATTGCGAGGCCTGCCGTGTCCTTCAGATGCGGCAGGCTTTTTCGTCTTCAAACGGGAAATGCAGACCCGCTTAAGAAAAATTTATGAATCTGTTTGGCCGAAAAGGTTGCCGTTTTGTCCGGATGATGGTACTGTAAAGTAAGCTGAGTTCAGGGGAGAAGAGCTTACTGTTATTAAGAAGGGGTTGATTTTTCATGAAGAAGAGAATAGTGATACCGCTGCTGACGGTGCTTGTGCTGCTTGGCGCAGGCGGCGGCACGGCGGGTTATCTGTATATGCAGGGGCCCAGGGTACAGACCATGGGCATCAGCCTTTCGGGCCAGATCGTGGAGAAGGTGCACAGCCAGTATGAGGCCGGCTACGAAAAGTACAAAGGAGTCTATCTGCCGGGCACGACGATCAACGGCGAGGACGTTTCCGGGCTTTCGCCGGAGACCTACCTTGCACAGACAGTGGCTGCCTACCGGCAGGGCGAGTTCACCCTCACCGGGAGAAATAAAGCAAAAGATACCTTCCAGATGACGGACGTCATCGCGGACGTTACGCTGGAGACGCCGCCCGAGGACTTCCTCAGCGAGGAGGAGCTCAGGCGCTGGCCGGTGAGCATTCACGAGACCAGGGCTTACGAGGACCCGGTCACGGTGACCTACGACCCGGACAAGATCTCCAAGGCAGTGAAGGCTTCGTCCTTTGTGAAGGGCGAGGGCATCACGGATCCGCAGGACGCCTACTTTACCAAGACGGAGGAGGGTTTCGTCATCGTCCCGGAGACGGAGGGCACCAGGATCAAGGTCAAGCGGACGATCGATCTGGTCACCAAGGCCATCAATGCCGGAAAGCTTTCCCTCAACCTGGAGAAGAAGAACTGTTATCGGACGGCTGCCGTGAAAAGCGACGATCCGACTCTTGTGAGCCTTCTCGAGCAGGGGCAGAAGATACAGGCCACCGTCGTCAATATGGACATGACCGAGGCCACAGAGACCTTCGACTGGTCCGTCTTCGGGCCCTGGGTCGACTGGAATGGGACCGAGTTCACGCTGGACGAGGCGGCCATGAAGGCCTACGTAGAGGAACTGAGCAAGAAATACTGGACCTACCAGACCCAGCGCGATTTTGTCACCCATGACGGCAAGGCCATCAAGGTCGGCGGCGGCGCCTCCGATACCTATGGCTTCTGGCTCAACGTCGACAACACCACCCAGCGTCTCATCAATACCCTGACCACCTGGGAATCCCAGGACATCGCGGCCTCCTGGCGGACCAACGCCATGACCCGCAACAAGACCAACGGCGATATCGGAAGCACCTACATCGAGGTCAGCCTGAAGGAGCAGCACCTGTGGCTCTACAAGGGCGGCAGCATGGTATTCGACACGGACGTGGTCACCGGCACGGCCTCAGACCCCAACCGCGCGACGCCGACCGGCGTGTTCTGCATTTTAAATATGCTCCGCGACCACACCATGAGAGGAAGCTACGGCTCCGAGTTCTGCCATTATTTCATGGCCTTCACCTGGACAGGCTGCGCCATCCACGACGCGCCCTGGCGGTCCAACTTCGGCGGCACCATCTACCTCAACAGCGGGTCTCACGGCTGCGTGAACTCTCCGCCCGCCAAGGCGGAGGAGCTGTTCGGCCTGGTATACACGGGGCTCCCGGTCATCGTATATTGAATTTTGCGAAACAGGCATGACTCCGGTCATGCCTGTTTTTCTATACGTCACAGTAGAAACAGCCGCCCGCGCTCCCCAATCGGAGCCGCAGGCGGCTGTCTGACGTTACGTATTCTGTTTTCAGCGGCATCAGACCGGCTGGAACCGGGCTGCCAGCTCCTCGAAGCTTTCGCCTCCGAATTCCGTGAAGCCGCTGAAAAAGATGAGGCAGGCGAAGGTACCCTCCTGGCGGAGGATGCAGTTGTACCACATTTCAGTGCTGAAGTCATCCCTGACAGGGAAGAGGCCCTTGACGCCGACGTAGCGGACGTTCTCGCCCAGGAAGGTGACCTCGCCGGACACGTCCTCGATGTCGGTCAGGCCGGTGGCGACAGCATCCTGGTGGATGGCCGCTGCGTAGGCCTCGTAGAGGGCATCTTCCTCCAGGAAGAAATCAGCCAGGCCCATCTTGACGATGCGGACCATGAGGGTGTTGAAGGTGTCGCTGTTGGTGGCTACCATGTCCACGTAGAGGTTGCCCTTCTCCACGGCCTCGCGGACACTCTCGTCGTTGGCTGCGTCGATGATGACCTGATTCTGGGCAGCCAGCTCTTCCGCGTTGGCGTAGATCCACGGCTCCTCCAGGGTGACCTTGAAGCCGAAGTGGCTCTGGGTGTAGGTGGTCTCGCGCACCGTGCCGGGCACGAAGTCTTCGTCCTTGGCTTCGGCCTCCTCGTAGTCCTCCG
>CACXEL010000320.1 GCA_902766655.1 uncultured Lachnospiraceae bacterium
CTGCAGGGCCCCATGGTCAAGTGGTTAAGACATCGCCCTTTCACGGCGGTAACAGCAGTTCGAACCTGCTTGGGGTCATTTCCGTGGATCTTTAGCTCAGTTGGTTAGAGCAACCGGCTCATAACCGGTCGGTCCCGGGTTCGAGTCCCTGAAGATCCAGCAGCATGAACGGTTCAGGGAGGATTCTTTGATAGTTCATGCATTTGGCCCGGTGGTACAGTTGGTTAGTACGCCGCCCTGTCACGGCGGAGGTCGAGGGTTCGAGTCCCTTCCGGGTCGTTTTTTTGTGCCATAATCATGGCATAAGGTCAGCCGGTGTGGCGGAATTGGCAGACGCAAGGGACTTAAAATCCCTCGAGGTCACACTCGTGTCGGTTCGAGTCCGACCACCGGCAGCTATTTTAAGTTCAGAATGTCCGGCCCTTTCTGGGTCGGATTTTTTAGTACAGGCCCTTTCGCTCAGCGAATGTCATAATGGGCATGAGATGCCGATCGGGGCAGCCTGACCTGATTGGAGCAGGACGCGCAGTACTCGGCTCCGCGGAGTACTGCTTCCGGGAAGAGTCCTCGAGACTGTAAAAAACTTTTGCCCAGATTGAAAAAAGTGGTTGACAGATGGCGCTTTTAGGAGTATTATCTCTTTTGTTGCGAAGGCAATGAGCATGTGCGGATAGCTCAGCTGGATAGAGCGTCTGGCTACGGACCAGAAGGTCGCGAGTTCGAATCTTGTTCCGCACGTGGTGGACAGGCTGTACGAGAGTACAGCCTGTATTTTTTTGTGCCTGGAAACAAGGCCGCATCCCTTTATTCACCAATGCCTGACGGGAGTGGAATCCCATCTGAACCGCCGGATCGTGCATGGGCGAATCGCACTATGCCCGATTTCCTCAATGGCAGAGCAGGTCCATCGTTTTACGAAGGATGAACAGTAACGCAAGGCAACGGAACCTTGCAGGCGGACAAAAGAGATAGTGAAATAAACCGGGTTCCATGCTATAATTAAACAGTATTAACCAATCATTCCAATACGCATGCCCTTTCAGGCGGGGCGACCGCCGGCGGGGCAGGGAGATAAAAATGACAAAATCCGAATTTCTGATGGCCCTGGCCGAAAAACTGGCCGAGGACCTGCCGGCTGAGGCCGTCACGCAGGAGCTCCGTTACTATGAGGGCTTCATTGACGGCGAGCTTGCCCGCGGACTCGACGAGGAGACGGTCACGGACCGCCTGGGCGATCCCATTCTGATTGCCCGGAATATCACGGAGGCTCCCCGGGAAACCCTCGTCTACCGGGATGACTCCTACCAGGAGGGCTATTCCGAATCCACCTACCAGGAAATCCATGAGGCCTCCGACTGGGTAAAAAAGGAAGTGGAGACCGTCTATGACGCCGGCGATAAAAAGCCCATCGAGAAGGCTGTGGAGCGGGCCGGCGAGCGGGCGGAGGACTTTGCAGAACGCAGGAAGAGCGGGGATGACGGGAGAGAGGCCCAGGAGAAGGAGGCAAGGAAGGCTTTCATTTCCGCCTTGTTCACGCAGGCAGACGGATCCCTCAACTGGAAGCTGATCGGTACGCTGGCGGTAATCGCCCTGGTGCTGGTGCTTGCCATCGTTTCCCTTGTCAAGGTCGTGACCTTCCTTTTCCCCGTCATTATAGTCCTGGTCCTTATCTGGATCCTCTACGTCGCCGTCATCGACCGACGAAAACCATGAGTGGTTATATCTTGCTCACTTGAAATAACTGCATTCACTGAACGAGGAGGTGGCTTATGGAACAGCTTGACCGCAGATATCTGGAGCGGCTGGCGGACATCTATCCGACCATTGCCCGCGCTTCTGAGGAAATCATCAACCTGAGCTCTATTCTTAACCTGCCCAAAGGGACAGAGCACTTTATCACGGATGTCCACGGAGAGTTCGAGGCCTTCTCCCACGTCCTCCGGAACGGCTCGGGGGCCGTGCGCAAGAAGATCAACGAGGTCTACGGCCACCTTCTTCCGGAGAAGGATATCAGCGAGCTGGCTACCCTCATCTATTATCCGACCCAGAAGATCGAGCTGGTGAAGAAGGATATGCCAAAGGCTGATATGGATGACTGGTACAAGGTCATGCTGTACCGCCTGGTCGCCGTGACCAAGCACTGCTCCAGCAAGTATACCCGGTCCAAGGTCAGAAAGGCCCTGCCCGCAGACTTTGCCTACGTGATCGAGGAGCTGATCACCGAAAAGCAGGATGTCTACGACAAGGAGGCCTACTACGACGAAATCATCCACACCATCATCCGGATCGGCCGCGCGGACGTCTTCATCAAGGCCATCGCCGAGCTGATCCGCCGGCTGGTGGTGGACCACCTCCACATTCTGGGCGATATTTATGACAGGGGCTCCGGCCCGGACGACATCATGGACGCCCTCATGGACTACCACAGCGTGGACGTCCAGTGGGGAAATCACGACATTCTCTGGATGGGCGCCGCCGTGGGTCAGCTCTGCAACATCGCCAATGTTGTCCGCATCTGCGCCCGCTACGGCAACCTCGACCTTCTCGAGGACGGCTACGGCATCAACCTCCTGCCCCTGGCCACCTTCGCCAACAAGGTCTACGCCGGCGACCCCTGCACCCAGTTCAAGGTGAAGGGGGAGCTGAGCCGGGGAGATGACCTGGCCATGAACATGCGGATCCACAAGGCCATCTCCGTTCTTCAGTTCAAGCTGGAGGGCGCCTGCGCGGAGCGCCGCCCCGAGTTCGGCATGAAGGAGAAGGGCTATCTGAAGTGGATAGATTATGAGAAGGGTACCATCGACCTGGAGGGAAAGACCTACAGGCTTCTGGACACCAACCTGCCCACGGTGGATCCGAAAGATCCCTACCGGCTCACCAACGAGGAGGCCTACGTCATGGAGCGGCTCCAGAGCGCCTTCATGGGCTGCCGGCGGCTCCAGAAGCACATGGAATTTCTCCTGCACAAGGGAGCGCTCTACACGGTCTACAACGGCAACCTTCTCTACCACGGCTGCATGCCGCTGGACGAGGACGGCCAGTTCAAGGAGGTCTCGCTTTTCGGCAGGTCCTATAAAGGCCGCGCCCTTTACGACAAGCTGGACACTTATGTCCGCAGGGCCTATTTCTCTCTGGATCCCGACCACAGGGAGCAGGGCCGCGACATCCTCTGGTGGATCTGGTGCAACAAGGATTCACCCCTCTTCGGCAAGACGAAAATGGCCACCTTCGAGAGATACATGATCGCTGAGAAGGAGACCTGGCAGGAGAAGAAGACCCCCTACTACCTCCTTCTCGACAACGAGGAGGTGATTGACCGGATCCTGGCTGAATTCGGCCTCCACGGAGACCACGTCCACATCATCAACGGCCATGTGCCTGTCAAAAAGGGTGACACTCCGTATAAGTGCGGCGGCAAGGTCCTCATTATCGACGGCGGCTTCTCCAAGGCCTACCAGGGGACGACCGGCATCGCCGGCTACACCCTGATCTACAACAGCTACGGCATCCGCCTGGTCGCCCACAAGCCATTCACCTCGCGGGATGACGCTGTCATTTCCGGGACCGACATCCACTCCGACAAGGTCATGGATGAGAAATTCACCCACCGCCTGAGGATCGCCGACACTGACATCGGCGCCGAGGTCCGTCGCAACATCGAGGAGCTGGAGCAGCTGCTCACGGCTTACCGGAGCGGCGATATTCTCGAGAAGTTGCGGTGATCGCCCGCAGGAGACTGCACGAATATGAATACACTGGCGGGAGCGGTACAGCTGCTCCCGTCATGACTCTGTAAGGAAACAGATATGCTTGACGCAAGTACGGTTGCAACGAAAAAAATCTATTACGACGACCCCTACATCGTCAATTTTGAGGCCCGCGTGGTCTCCTTTGAGAACGGGGACCTGGTCCTGGACCGGACGGCCTTCTTCCCGGAGGAGGGCGGCCAGAATCCGGACAAGGGCGTCCTGGCTGACTGCCGCGTCGCGGACGTCAAGATCAAAAAAGGCTTTATCCACCATTTCCTCGAGCCCCTGGAGGGAGAGGAGCTCCCGGACCTCAGAGAGGGTGACCTGGTCACAGGCACCATTGACTGGGACCACCGCTTCTCCAACATGCAGCAGCACTCGGGCGAGCACCTCTTCTCCGGTATCGCCCACACTCTCTACGGCTGTGAGAACGTCGGCTTTCACCTGAGTGAGAAGGAGGTGACGGTGGATTTCGACCGTTTCCTCTCCGACGAGGACCTGCTCATCATCGAGGCCCGGGTAAATGAAGCTATTTCCCGGAACATACCGAGCCGCGTGGAGATCCTGAACGGCCGGGAGGCTGAAGAGGCGGAGTACAGGAGCAAGCTCTCGCTCACAAAGGACGTGAGAGTGGTCTCATTTCCCGGCATCGACGCCTGCGCCTGCTGTGCGCCGCATGTAGCCAGGACCGGTGAGATCGGCCTTCTCAAGGTGGTGCGTGCCATCAAGTGGCGCAGCGGTGTCCGCGTGACCATCCTCTGCGGCAGCCGGGCCATGGCCCTCTTCGACAGGAACCACGAAATCCTGACGCGGACCGCCCAGTACCTGACCACCTCTGTGGAAGGCGTCTACGGGCAGGTAGTGAAAATGAAGGAAGAGCTGGCGGCCCTGAAGGCCCAGCTCCGGGCCCAGGCCATCCTCTCCATGCGGAGAAAGGTGGCCCAGGTGGAGAGCGGAGAGGGAAATACAGTCATTTTCGAGACCGATGTGGAGCAGGAGGCAGCCCGGGAGGCCGTGAACGCCCTGGTGGAGAAGAAGAGCGGCTACTGCGGCGTCTTCATCGGCACCGATGACTCGGGTTATCGCTACATCATCGGCAGGCGGGGCGGAGACGCACGGGTGATGAACGCTCTCCTCAGGGAGCGCTTCGGCGCCCGCGGCGGCGGCCAGGCGGCCATGGTCCAGGGATCGGTGGCCTGCACGGGCAGTCAGATCCGTGCCTTATTTGAGGAAATCAAAGAATGAACCGTGTCCGGTCGTCCGGATCGAAGGCACTCTTACTTAGGAGGAGGTTTCTATGATGAAAATGACCCTTACATGCCCCTACTGTGGCCAGCAGGTGTCGATCAGGGACAAGGAGTGCAGGGAGTGCGGTTGTCCCATGTCTACCATCCTCAGCGAACTGATCGTGGAGACGACGAAGAGTGCCGGGGAAGCGTTGGCAGCTCACGGGATCAGTGTTCCAGAAGAGAAGGGAGGAGCTTCGAGCGGGGCATCGTCACCGGTACCGGCCTATGGAGCCCCTCTGCCAGGCGGAGATCCAGGAATGGGAATGACCGGTGCAACCGGCTCCTACGCCATGAATCCGACGGGAGCCGGCACGTCAGCATATGCCCACGCGCAGGGTCCGCTTTCTGTCTATCTGACCGAAATGACCTCGCAATCCGGCGATCCCCGGATGCTGTTCCTCTTTGAAGAGCTCGCCGCCGCAGCGGAGAAAGTCAGGGAGGCAAGGAAGCAATCCTCCCTCTACAAGGGCAATCTGATTCTTCTGGGAGGCAAGGAGAGCCTGATTGCCGGTGCGGAGAGCCGGCTGGCCACACTTCAGGCCGAGTACAGGCAGATCGGCGGTCTCTTCAGCGGCGGGCGGCGTGAGAGAAAAATGAGGGAAATAAATGCCGCAAAAGCCCGTATTGAGGAGCTTAAGAGAAACCGGGATTACTTCAGACAGAGAAATATCCCGGCCAATCCGGGTGATCTGGAGGCAAGGCTGAGTACCGCCAGGCAGGAGGAAGAGCGGGTCAGGAACATGATCGTGGCCCGGCAGGGGGCGCCGCTGACGGAGGCCAGGAATGCCATCATGAACGATGGCAGCCTGTTGGCCCGGGCCATCACAGACCCCACAGTCTTCGCTTATCTCGACAGGGATCTTTTCTTCAGGACGGGACTGGACCCGTCCGGGTCTGCGGTCAGGGCTCTGGCCGCTTATCCGGAAGCCCTGGCCCGTCTCCAGGTGAATGACCTGCCGGAAGACCTCCTCGAGCAGGTGGAGGGCTCCTACAGGACCTCTGTTCTGGGGTCCTACGGGTGGACGCCGTCCTCGCTGGCCGGATGGATAGGGCAGTGCTGCCGTGAGCAGCCTTCCCTGGCCGGCTATGAGATCAGGAAGGACGTTCTTCCGGCCTATCTTGGCGTGAAGGGGCAGCACCCGGCGGACCGGCCGGTGGAGCTTCTCCTCCTGAAGGACGGAAGGCCTGTGCTGGCTGTCCACACTGCCCCCACCC
>CACXEL010000321.1 GCA_902766655.1 uncultured Lachnospiraceae bacterium
CGGACGGCTTGCATCTCTGCCCCACTTGAAGCAAGCACCGGAATCCATTACAATATTGTCATGCACTCATCGGGAGGACCCTGCTCCGGCAGCTGCTTCGGCCGGCAGACAGAGCTCGGCTTCGTCGTCAGCAATTATACGAAACAGCCTCTTTTCTCCCTCCGCTCTTTCACAAAACAACACTCACTGTTTAAGGAGATATTCATCATGAGATTCGGCGTTCAGCTTTTCGGCATCTGCCCCGAGTGGGCCGGAGATCTCGAAGGCTTTTTAAGGAAAGCGGCGGCGGCCGGCTGCCGACAGATCGAGCCCTGCGTCGTCTTCGGAGATCTGGGGATCGAGATTCCCGCCTTCCTGAAGCCAGAAGACCTGAGGGCGGTAAAGCCCCTCTGCGATACGTTCGATATCACCATCTCTTCCGCCCATGCCTTCTCCCGTGACCTCACAGCCTATATGGATGAGATGGCATCGCTCTCGGAGGATGTCGGCATTTCCCAGTACGTGATCAAGTGTCCTCAGACTTATACCCGGGAAGCCTACGAGGATTTTGCGGCCATGGCCACGAATCTCGGCCTGGCCCTCAAGGCACGCGGAATCAGTCTCCTTCTCCACAACGAGGACGGCGACATCCGCTTTAAGATTGACGGAAAGACCGGCTTTGAGTGGGTGCTGGACCAATGCGCAGGCGCCGTCTCCGCCCAGGTGGACGTTGGCTGGGCCCTCCACGCGGGCGAGGACCCGGAGGCCCTCCTCTGGAGAAACAAAGACCGCGTCCTCTCCCTCCACTACAAGGATTTCGACAAGGATAACAAGGAGGTCACCGTCGGCGAAGGCCGCCTCGACATGCTCGCCTGCTTCCAGTTCGGCCGGGCCATGGGCATTCCCCAGCTGGCCGACATGGACACCTGCGACATGGCGCGTCTTGAGACCGTGATGAAGCGCCTCCAGTACCTCACGCCCCAACGGGAGCGGACCGACAGCATCCTGGCTGTGATCGACACGGTGACAGGTGAGGTCACGGACCTCCACCGCTTCCATGACCGGGTCATCGAGGCCCCCAACTGGTTGAATGACGGCGACACCATCTTCTACAACGCCGACGGGCGGATCTGGCGCTACACTATCTCGACCGATACGGAGGAGCTGGTCGATACCGGAGGCTGTGTCCTGTGCAACAACGACCACGTTCCCTCACTGGACAACACCCACCTGGCCGTGAGCTGCGACCCGGGCAATTCCCCCTGGGGATATCAGTCCTACATCTACGACGTCGACCTGGCCACCGGCACCGCCCGCCAGGTGACACCCGAGGGCCCCAGCTTCCTCCACGGCTGGTCTCCTGACGGCAACGAGCTGGCCTACTGCGCCTTCCGGCGCGCGGACAAGGGCTTCCGCGTGGACATCCTCACGATCCCCGTCGAAGGGGGAAATGAGACCACCCTCACCGACGGCGTCGGCTACAACGACGGCCCGGAGTACTCGCCCGACGGGGCCTACATCTACTTTAACTCCACCCGCGAGGGCCTCATGCAGGTCTTCCGAATGGACAGAGACGGAGGGAACCTCACCCGGCTGACCTTCACGGACGAGAACAACTGGTTCGGCCACATCTCTCCCGACAATAAGAAGCTCCTCTCCCTGGCCTTCCGCAAGGGCGACCTGGACCCCAACGAGCACCTGCCCAACATGCAGGTATCCCTCAACCTCCTCGACGCGGACGGCGCCAACCCCAGAAAGCTCCTCACTTTCTTCGGCGGCCAGGGCTCCATCAACGTCAACTCCTGGGCGCCGGACAGCCGGCGGGCGGCCTTCGTATACTATGAGCTGAAGCACAGATGAAATGCCCCAGCCGCCTGCTCTTTCCAGGTGCACAGCATTTGTCACCACACACTTCTTAGTTCCGGACACCCTGGCCGCACAATGCCGTGCCGGGCATGGAAATTACAACTCTCTCTAGATAGTGCTACAGGTGAGATTGTCATCCAGCACAATGCCGTGCCGGGCATGGGAATCACAGC
>CACXEL010000322.1 GCA_902766655.1 uncultured Lachnospiraceae bacterium
AAAGACTCCTGGATATCGCGATCCAGTTCGCGCGCGGGCTTCATTTCGCTCACGAGAGCAGCCTGATCCACCAGGACGTGAAGCCCGACAACCTGCTGATATCCGAGGACTGGACGGTCAAGGTCAGCGATTTCGGCCTGGCCAGGGCGCGGACCATGCTCACATTTCTCGAGGGAGACGCCACGCAGCCTGACTTCGACTCGGACCGGACAGTGATGACGCCCAGCGGCGGCCGCACGCCGGCTTACTGTTCTCCTGAGCAGGCGGCAGGGCAGCTGCTGACCCGGCGTACGGACATTTACAGCTGGGCCGTATCCATCCTGGAAATGTACCTCGGCAGGAAGCCCTGGGCCCACGGGCGCGAGTGCAGCGGGCCTCTTGTCGGCGCGGCCTGCCAGGACTATTTTGAGATGTGTACCGAGCGGCCTCTTCCGGACGTCCTTCAGGACCTGCTCCGGCATTGCCTGGCCCAGGACCCTGAGGACCGCCCCAGGGATTTCAGCGAAGTGGAGAAGGCCCTGCTTGCCATTTATCGCCAGGAGACAGGTTCACTTTATCGCCGCTCGGAGCCCAGGGCGGCGGCTGATACGGCGGCCTCCCTCAACAACCGGGCCCTGAGCCTCCTGGACCTTGGCATGGAGGAGGAGGCAAAGGACCTCCTGAAGCAGGCCGAGAGGAAGGACGCCAGCAGCTTTCTGTATCATTTTAATTATGCTCTCCTCAGCTGGAACCGGAAGGAGCTTTCTGACGCGGCCTTCAGGAATTACCTTCTTCGGAATAATGACGCCGGTCCCCTCAGCGCTCAGGTCTTCGATATTCTGGATGGAATGCGGGGAGGATTTGACGACGGAAAAAAGGTCTACTCTTACCTGGTCAGAAATGGCCGTCCGGCTTCTCTGCCTCCCCTCCGGCCCACCTCCGATACCAGCTTTGACGGAAGATACCGCGTGAGGGGCTATTTGGAGAAGCAAGGGTACAGCCAGTATCGATATGGATACCGCTTGGAGGACCTCACGACCGGCGAGGTCAAGGATTTCCCCAATGATTACGATGACTATGGCGTCTCGGACCAGCCGGGCGTGACCTACATGCACCCTCACTACTACAAGAGCGACAAGGTCTTCTTTGCGGGTCCGCGGTCGGAATTCATCATCATGGCAGCCGATGTTCTCTGGATTTTTGATGCCGTGAGCGGCCGACTGATCCTCTCGCTGCCACCGTGTGTGGACAGTGACGGCGATACTTCGGGGTATACAGTTCCGGGTTGGACGGCAGACGGTGTGATTGAATATGCCAACACGGATCTTTTCTCAATGGCCTATGGGCTGAAGCTCAGTACTGACCGCACCCTTTCCTACCAGATCGCGAGGATCTCCACAATAGATTCCAGACTCGAGGCTGAGGAGAAGGTGGAGGCCAATTACGCCGAAGCCCTGGCTGCGTGGGAGCGGAAGGACGTGGCCGGGACCTATGAGGCCTTAAGCCGGAGCCTGGAGGACCAGGTGCTGGCCATGCACGAGCCGTCGCTCCGCCTCTGGTCCGCTCTCAGAGAGTACTACGAGCCGGAAAGCCTCGTGACAGTGGTGCCCACGGAGGATGCGCCGACGCCTCCCCCTGAGCGGTACCCGTGTAAGGAGGGCCAGGTCTTCGGCAAGGTGCGAGATTATCTGAACGGATCGGACAACGGCCAGACCCGCCTGGTCCTGACCTATCGGGAGGAGAGTGAGTTCGACTGGTGCATGGACATGGAAGAATATACCTTCTATTACACCCTGAGGGCTGAGGATATCCTCTCGAACAAAACTTATTATTTGGTATCTTATCTTGAGGTCGCCAGCGAGGCGGACTGGAAATGGTTCTCCACGGACCGTTACCTGGGGCTTCAGGGAGACTCCACGCTCTGGTATGCCCGGGAGCGGGAGGATCCGGAGACCATCGACCTGTCCGAGATGAGCCGTAAGGGGGAGGGACGAGTCCGCTTCACCCTGCCGGGAGGATACAATCTGAAAAATACTAAAGAGGGGGTCAACATCGGTGGATTCATTTTTGAAGACCTGTTTACTGATTTCCGCCCCCTTTGGGATTCGGATGTCATCGCCTGCCGTGACCGCAGCTACAGGCTCGTGTACCGCTACAGGCAGCCTGCTGACTGAAGACAAGCTCCATGTGGAAAATGAAGCCCATTCCAACTGATTTACGCATCTACAGGAGGTAAGCACCGTGAATCTATCATATTCCGTTCAATTTGCAGGGATGAGGGCAAGCGCGGAAGGAAAATACGCCCACTGCGACAATCCTGGCATAGAATACTGGTTCCTGGGCATTCTGAAGCTTTCGGAGCTGACAGCCGGGGAAACATTTCGCCTTCCCGAGGGGGAACTGGCGGCCATCGATGAAGACATAGCAGCCGTAAAGGAGGCTCTCAAGGAACGCGGGATCGATTCCGGCGCCATGAGGGCCAGGCTTCGCCATGTCCTGAAGCGAGGGGCCGCCTCCGATCCGGATTCTGTCACGGCATATCTTCTCAAGGCCATGGAAGCCGCGCGGAGACGGGGCGCCAGGGAAGTGTGGGCCAGGGATCTTTTGCTCGTTATTCTGGAGAACCCGACGGAGACCCTCAGAGAACACCTGCCGGACAAGCCCGGGCGAAAATACGGGGCGGATATGGCTGACGTGAAGCCCGGAGGCAAGGAGAAGGAAAAGAATCCGGGATCGGATGGAGCCGGAAAACAGTCAGACGGAGATGGGAAGCCCGGAGAAGAGACGGGTCCTCATTTCCTGCCTGAACTCACGGCCAGGGTGAGAAGGATGCGCGCCACCCTCCTCAGTACGGTCCAGGGGCAGGACCATGTGGTCCATGCCTTTGCGGAGGGGGTATTTGCGGCGGAGGTGCTCGCCTCTTCCGATGAGGACCGGGTCCGCCCCAAGGCAATCTTTGCCTTTGTGGGACCTCCTGGTGTGGGAAAAACGTTCCTGGCCCAGCAGGCCGCCCAGGCCCTTGGCATGCCCTTCATGCGGTTCGACATGTCCACCTACGCCGACCACCAGTCCTATACAGGCCTGGTCGGGTTCGAGCCCAGCTATAAGGAGGCCAAGGAAGGACTTCTGACCGGCTTCGTGAAAAAGAACCCCGCCAGCATCCTTCTCTTTGACGAGATCGAGAAGGCCCATCTCAATACCGTCCAGCTCTTTCTGCAGATCCTGGATGCCGGACATCTGGCTGACCGCTTCCTGGGCGAGGACGTGAGCTTTAAGGACACCATCATCATATTCACCAGCAATGCGGGCAGGTCCCTCTACGAAGGGGAGGCCAGGCAGAACGCGGCGGGCGTGAGCAGGAGTGTGCTGCTCCAGGCTCTTGAGACGGAGAAGGACCCGCGCACGGGTGCTCCCTTCTTCCCGGCTGCCATCACGAGCCGGCTGGCCACAGGCTGGCCCCTGCTCTTCAACCACCTGATGCCCCATGACCTTGAGCTCATCAGCCGGCGGGAGCTGGAGAGGGTGGGCGGTCTGTTCAAAAAACAGTATGGCATTGAGACAGAGTTCGATCCCCGCATAGCCACGGCCCTGCTTTTCCGGGAGGGCGGCGCGGCGGATGCCCGCACACTCAGGGCCCAGACGGAGCTCTTCTTCAAGAATGAAGTGTTCAAGGTCTGCCGGCTCTGGGGAGAGGACCGTTTCAATGAGGTCGTTGAAAAGCTCCGGACCGTTCGATTCACGCTGGATACCGGCGACATTCCGGAGGAGGCCAGGGCGCTTTTCTTCAGCGAGGACAAACCGGAAATCCTCCTCTTCGGGAACCCGACGCTGGCGCTGGCCTGCCGGCTCATGATGCCGGGGTTCATTTTCCATGACACAGACAATGTGGAGGAGGCATTGCGGATAGCCGGTGAAAAGGATATAAGCCTGGCCCTCCTCGACATGACCGGCGGCAGCAGCGGCGATCCCATGGCCACCATGGCGGAAAATAAGAACATGGAGGACCTCCTCATGAGCGGCGCCGGCTTTGAGTTCCTCCCCATGGCGGTGAGCGTCTTCAAGGACGGCCGCAGCCTCTTCCGCATGCTTCGGGAAAGGCTCCCGGAGCTTCCGGTCTATCTGCTGGAGACGGATGAGCTCCCGCTTGACGATGAAGTGACCATGAGCTTCGTCCGGGCCGGCGCCAGGGGGCGCCTTACCGTGCCGACGGACGATTTCTCGGTGCTCGAGGACCAGCTGGACACCATTTCCGGGCAGCTCTTTGCCCAGAGGGCGGCGGCCAGACTGGCTGCGGAGCACAAGCAGCTGAGCTTTGAGACGGCGCCTCGTCTCTCCGACAATAATCAGGAGGTGACCATACGCCTGCGGGAGCTCACGCTCAGGCGGACGCCAGCCGCGGAGGACGCGGACAGCGTGCTGGATGAGGTGGAGAAGCCCAATGTGCGCTTCTCCGACGTGATCGGGTGCCGCGACGCCAAGGATGAACTCCGCTTCTTCATCGACTACCTGAAAAATCCCAAAAAGTTCTCCGCGCAGGGGCTCAAGCCTCCCAAGGGCGTTCTCCTGTACGGACCTCCCGGCACCGGAAAGACCATGCTGGCCAAGGCCATGGCAGGTGAGAGCGACGTGGCTTTCATCCCGTCTGCTGCCAGCAGCTTCGTGACCAAGTACCAGGGAAGCGGTTCCGAGGCTGTGCGGAAGCTCTTTAAACAGGCGCGGAAATATGCCCCCGCCATCATATTTATCGATGAGCTGGACGCCATCGGGCGCAAACGAGGCGGGGAGAACTCGGCCCACGCCGAGGAGATGGCGCTGAATGCCCTGCTTACCGAGATGGACGGTTTCGCCGTCGACCCGCGCAGGCCCGTCTTTGTCCTGGCCGCCACCAATTTTGAGGTCGAGGAAGGCAGGCGCGGCATAGGTGTGATGGATCCGGCTCTGGTCAGGCGTTTTGACAGGCGGGTCCTGGTCGACCTGCCCAACGCCGGGGATCGGGAAGAGCTGCTGCATGTACTGCTCGCCAAGGCGCCTGCCAGCCTGGTCACGGACGATATGATCCATCGGACGGCGGAGCGTGCGGTCGGAATGAGTCCGGCAAATCTGACCAGTGTCGTGGACCTGGCCTCCCGTATGGCCGCCAAAGCCGGCCGGCCCATGGATGATGCCATCCTGGACGAGGCCTTCGAGCTGACCCAGCACGGGGAGAAGAAGGACTGGGGGTACGAGTATCTGGAACGTGTGGCCCGGCATGAGAGCGGTCACGCCTACATGTGCTGGCTTGGCGGAAACACGCCGTCTTACCTGACGATCGTAGCCCGTGGCGACCACGGCGGCTATATGGAGCACGCATCCCGGGAGATGAGTCCCCTTTCGACCCGGGAGGAGCTGATCAACCGGATCCGCACCAGTCTGGGCGGCCGGGCGGCTGAAATCGTCTATTACGGTGAAAAAGACGGCATTTCCACAGGCGCCTCCGGCGATCTGGAGCAGGCGACCAGGATAGCGGCTGCCATGCTGTGCGCCTACGGAATGGACGAAGAATTCGGTCTCGTCACTATGGATCCCAGGGAAGCCATGCGGGATGCGGCCTTCAGGAAGCGGGTAAATGAAATCCTCCGGAAGGAGCTCCGGGAGACCATTGACCTGATCCGCGCTGCCAGGCCCAGGATCGATCGTCTGGTGTCAGAGCTCCTGAAACGCAACAAAATGAACGGGCAGGAGATCGAGGCTGCCCTGGCCAAATGATTTCAGGGATAAATCCGGATGTTTCGGGGACACGGAAAAAGAATTGGTGTATACTTGGACCTGGGTGCAGGTAAATCAGCAGGAGGCAAAAGTATGGTCATCTTATGTGTGATACCCTTCAATGAAAATCAAAAACAGAGAGTTACCCTGGCCGCGCCGGATGCGGAGTGGATCTTCAGCAGCGGCGCCGCCTATAAGGAGGAGGACCTTGCCCGGGCTGACATTTTGCTCGGCAATCTTCCGCCGGCTGCCCTCAAAAAGGCTTCGTCCCTCAAATGGATGCAGCTGAATTCCGCCGGCGTTGACGCCTATTGCAAGGAGGGAGTGCTTCCGGAGGGAGTGATTCTCACGAATGCGAAAGGGGCCTACGGTCCCAGCGTCTCTGACTGGATGCTGACCGCGACCTACATGCTCCTCAGAAGGATGGACCAGTATATGGTCAATCAGACCAGGCACGTCTGGCGTGAGGAGGGAAATGTCGACACGCTCGAGAATGCCACGGTCCTTCTTCTCGGTCTGGGAGACATCGGTTCCGACTATGCCAGGAAGGTCCATGCCCTGGGGGCAAATGTCATCGCCCTGACAAGAACGGTTCATGGAGAATTGCCGGATTACGTAGCTGAGAACCACACGATCGATGAGCTGGATCGATATCTTCCCGGCGCCGATATCGTTGCGATGGTGCTTCCGGGAACGAAGGAGACGTATCACCTGATGGATGCCCGGCGGCTTGCGCTCATGAAAAAGAGCGCCTATCTCGTCAACGCGGGAAGAGGGGATTCCGTCGACAATCTGGCGCTGGATGAGGCGCTCAGGGAAGGCGTTCTGGCCGGCGCAGCCCTTGACGTCACGGAGCCGGAACCGCTGCCGGCCGATCATCCGCTGTGGGACTGCCCCAGGGCAATCATCGCTCCGCATATAGCGGGCAAGTTCTTCCTGGCGGAGACTTTGAACCGGATCTCCGGCATAGCCGCTGAGAACCTTGCGCATTTTCTGGCCGGCGATGGTAAGATGATCAATGTGATCGATCTCAGGAAAGGGTACTGAGAAAAGTTTTGACCGGCAGGAGCGCTCCATCCGGTTCCGGCACAGGTCTGCGGCGGAGGTCTTGAGGACAGACGAGAAAGCTATCATTCTCAGTCTGCTTCAGGTGCAGCTATATGCCCGGGGACTCAAAATGATGTTCAGGGAGGAGCGCTCACTGTTACTTGCTTAAGGAGGACCAAGCCATGCAGGCTTTTCTTGTGTTTCAGAGTGATTTCGGTCTGGCGGACGGCGCTGTGAGCGCCATGAAGGGGGTAGCCTACTCGGTGGATCCCGGCCTCGTGATCAGCGATATCACGCATGAAATAACACCCTACAACATATTTGAGGCTTCCTACCGCCTCTTTCAGACCCTGCCTTACTGGCCGGCGAATACGGTTTTCGTATCAGTCGTGGACCCGGGTGTGGGCACCAGCCGGCAGAGTGTCATTGCAAGGACCGCGGGCGGGCAGTATATAGTGACTCCCAACAACGGCACCCTGACCCATATCGCTGCCTTTATCGGGATCACGGAGCTCCGCCTGATCGAGGAGCAGACCAACCGGCTCAAGAACAGTGAGGCTTCCTACACCTTTTACGGTCGTGACGTCTATGCTTACACCGGGGCCAGGCTGGCGGCGGGCCTCATTTCCTTCGAGGAGGTAGGCCCCAGGCTGGATATGGATGACCTGGTCTCCCTGGACCTTTACGGCGCGACGTTGAAAGGGCCTTCCGTGACCGGTCAGATCGATATTCTGGACGTGCGTTTCGGCTCTCTGTGGACCTCGATTCCCTTCGAGACCTTCAGCGCGCTCGGAATCAAATTCGGAGATTATGCGGAGGTGCGCATTTTCCGCGGCAGCTCGCTGGTCTATATCAACCAGATCACCTACGGCCGGTCCTTCGCGGACGTCATGGTCGGCATGCCTGTTCTCTATATGAACAGTGTTGGCCATATGGCTCTGGCCATCAACCAGGGGTCCTTTGCGAGAGCCTACAATATCGGGACGGGCTCCCCCTGGACCATCGTGCTCTCGAGGGTCCGGGGCGACCTGCGCTGACCGATACGGACAGAATTCTTTGATATGAAAATATTTGCTGTCAACCCTGTGCTGCAGAGTGAAATGCGGCACAGGGCTTTTTATGTTCCGGAGTTCAGGACAAGGATCCGTGGGCTTTCCCGGTGCATCTTATCCCCGCAAAATGCATCTTGTCACTCAGCCCCTTGAAACGGCCGGTCCATCCTGTACAATAGCGTCGTAATATATAGGAAGGAATGGTGACTATTATGAGTATTGCGATATTTGTGATCCTGGCAGCGCTCGAGATCCTGCTGGCGGTAAGGACTTGCGTGGTAAGACCGGACAAAAAAGCCTGGCGGAGGGACCGGCTGGTGGTCCGTGCGATCGAGGTCGGTATCATAGTTCTCTGCCTGGCGTTCTGCCCGCAGGCGTGGCGCTTTGTGCCGGTGCTCCTTCTTCTGGCGATCCTGTTTGTGATTGCGGCGATCGGCATGCTCCTCCGGCGTAATAAGCAGGGCGGCCATAAAAAAGGGGCTGGCGCCGTTGCTGCCTGCCTGCTGAGCATTCTGGCGGTCTGCCTGTTCATGATGCCCGCGTTCCTCTTCACCGGCTACAGCGGTCTGCCGGTGACCGGTGAACATGAAATCGCCCGGACTTCGGCGATTCTTGTTGATTCGTCACGTACCGACCCCTTTGAGAAGGACGGAAGCTATCGCGAGGTACCGGTGCATTTTTACTATCCTGCGGACGGCACTGAACAATATCCGCTGGTGGTCTTCTCCCACGGCGCTTTCGGGTATTACGAAAGTAATACTTCGACTTACATGGAGCTGGCCAGCAACGGCTATGTGGTCGTGGCGCTGGACCATCCGCACCACGCCTTTTTCGCTGAAGACACGGAGGGGAAAACTGTCATCGTTGACACGGAGTTCATTTCCACAGCGTTGAATCTGGGCAGTATAGAGGACAAACAGGCGCAGCTTACGTTCTACAAGGAGTGGATGAAGCTGCGAACGGGAGACATGAACTTTGCTGTGGACGAGATCAAGGCCGCCGTGCAGGCCGGAGCGGCGGACGACAGCTGGTTCATCAAAGGAAAAGAAGGAGAGAATATTCAGGCTGCGCTGGCGATGACAGACATTTCCAGGATCGGCCTTATGGGGCACTCCATGGGCGGGGCCACCTCGGTCGAGCTTGGAAGAGAGCGTGACGATATCGCCGCTGTGATTGACATTGACGGGACCATGCTCGGCGAGTATACCGGCGTGGAGAACGGGGAACTGCTGGTCAGAGAAGATCCCTACACGGTGCCTGTGCTTGATATGTGCAACTGGAAATCCTATAATGACAATCAGGACTATATTGCTGCCGGATTCCCCTATCCGAATGTGGTGGTCATCGGTCACGCTGCCGAAGGCTTCTCACTCGGGATCCGGGATTCGGAGCATATGGATTTCACTGACCTGCCCATGTTCTCCCCGACACTGGGGAAAATGCTGGGCAGCGGTGAGCGCAG